>DAOUUR010000052.1 GCA_030668045.1 bacterium | reverse complement strand
GCCGTGCTTGCGAATAATCCTTTTCATCATGGGTGTATACTTTTTGGAACGACGCAGGTACTTCTTGAAGGCCTCACGAGCGACCGTCTGAAAATAGACGATTGATTTCTTGACCCGGTCGTTCATAACGATCGGAATGTCATAGACAACCGGCGGGACTTCGCTCTTGAATACAACCAGCGTATCCTGATTGATATTCTCAACCAACTCGCCAAATCGTTCGAGCATTACCGAAGAAGATACGTCTTCCTCCAGATTTCCCAGCGAACGAAGCGTCACGCGATAGTCGGAAACGATATCATCAAGAAGACGATTATACCGCACCGCCTCGGGAGTGAGCAGCGAGTCAGATTCAACGTCGAGCTTGGCCATGATACGGAGGCCCTTCTCGAAATAATATTGAGCTTCTTCCCAGCTTGCTTCACGATTGGCGATCACACCCATCGCGTGGTATTCGCGGGACAAATCAAATTTCCGCCAGATATCATCATCGACGGCTGAGGCCGAGTCATCGATATCGGCACCGCTTAAGAAAAACAGACGGTCGGAATCAATAGTCGGTTCAGGATCACTCACCAATTCCGGCGGAATTGAAGTTTGAGCCAATTCCTCGTGCGTGGCGACTGGTTCGGATTCAGCCTCTGTCTCGGCGTGGCTCTGTTTTGCCGCTGGTTCAGGTTTGACCTTCGGTTGCGTCGGGGCAGGATCAGGATCAACCACCGCCGGCGTTTCTACTTTCGGCTGTTCGGCATAGACGCCGGGGGATGCCATCCCCGAAGAACCGCCGCACGACATGAGCGCTGAGGCCGCAACGAAAACGGCCAGGGTCAATCCGATAATGCTCCTGGTGCTGTTCAAGATTTGATCATTTCCACTCACAGTTGAACTCCATTCATTTGGTCATATTTATCGGACACTGACAGCTCATCCTTGAGTCTTAATTCGCTCTAAGTTCTTGATATTTAACGAGTAGCCTCAGGTGCTGTCAAGCTATTTCGGCTCCTGGACATACTTTTACCAGATGTTGACCGACCGCTCCCACGAGACTTTCGGTATCAGGCAACATAGCCGCTTCCACTTGATGACGAAACCAGGTCATCTGCCGTTTGGCATAGCGTCTCGAATTCTGTTTGATCAGCAGTACCGCCTCTGAAAGCCCGTATTGGCCAGCCAGATGGTCCAGCAGCTCAGCATAACCGATCACACCGGCCTGTCGGATACGTTCTCCTGCGCCCTGTTTAAGCAAGTCTTTGACTTCTTCGAGAAGGCCCTGTTCCATCATCTGATCTACTCGCGATTCGATCCCACTGTACAGGTTTTGCCGCTCAGGAGCCAGACAGAAGTATGCGAAGCTCCGTTCACTTTTCTTATACGCACCGGTCGTGGCGAGTTCGGATTTAGTTTTTCCGGTGAGATAGAATATCTCAAGAGCGCGAAGGATGCGAACCTTGTTGTGCGGATGGGTCCTGACAGCTTCAAGGGGATCAATCGATTCCAACCGCGCGTACAATGCCTCGGCCCCCTGTTCTTCCAGTTCGTTTTCGAGTCGGGCGCGAATTTTCAGGTCGTCAGACTCGATCTCAACCACCCCGTCGGTCAAAGCCTTCAGATATAGTCCGGTGCCGCCGACAATCAACGGGATGTGGTCGCGATCCAGAATTTCGCATATCGCCTTCTCGCAGTCATCTATAAAACGAAACGCGCTGTAACGCTCGCCCGGCTCAATCAGGTCTATCAAGTGAAAGCGTGCACAGGCCAGTTCTTCCGGTGTCGGTTTGGCTGTGCCGATATTGAGGTGACGGATAATCTGACGGGAGTCTGCCGAAATGATCTCGACCTTAAACTGGCCAGCCAGTTCAAGCGCTGCTGCGGTCTTGCCAGAGCCGGTTGGTCCGCAGATTATCGGAATGATAAAATCTTCAGCCACGACCAAACTGCCGGTTGAGATAATCCCGGTCAAACCTCAGAAAAGTTGGACGACCGTGAGGGCAGGAATACCTGTCGCGGCACGCCAACAGCCGTTTCAATAGATGCGTTGCTTCCTCATCGGATAGCCGATCACCGGCCATGACTGCCGCCCGGCAAGCCATCGACTGAGCCATCGCCTTTTTAATATCCTCGCCGCCCTTACGCTGCGACGATAGATCATCAAGCACTCCCAGCAACATCTTCTGCGCTGATTTGGTTGAGAGGATAGTAGGTGTCGCCTCGATGTTCACCATCCGACCACCAAAATGCGACACGCCAAAACCGGAGTTGTTCAGCAACTCTTCATACTCATCAAAGACGGCCAGCTGTTCGGCGGTAAGTTCCACCTGTTCAGGGAAAAGCATACGCTGGGCATCGACAGACCGTTCTTCCACCCGCCTGAGCATCTCTTCATAGAGTACGCGTTCGTGCGCGGTATGTTGATCCACAACATAGAGGTCGTCACCCGCCTGCAACAACAGATAGAGGTCCGAAAACCGACCGATAAAACGAAACCCCGATGATGGCCCGGCAGCATCAGGACTGCTCGCTGCGGGTAAATTAGATGCTAGTATTTCGCCGGTCGCTCTGTCAACCTTGATAATATCCGTATCCGAATGTGATGAGTCGGTCGTGGCTTGACGCTGCATCAGCTCGCCAACAAGATCGGCACTCGCACCCGCCTGAGAACCTATGCCAGGGATAAACTGTTGAGAGACCTCGGGGCGTTCAGACTCATCTCGGGCGGTCGATACCTCGGAACGGGAAGCGGTCACCGATGGAATCGTCGTATCCTGCCGCAGAGCTTCTTTCACGATCCTATAGACAGCGTCGTGTATTTCTCTCTCGCGCACGAGACGGACTTCGGTCTTGGATGGATGGACATTGACATCAATCTCCTGCGGATCAATCGAGAGGCAGAGCACGCCGATAGGATGTTGACCGCGTGGAATCAACTCGCCGTATCCAGAATTGAAAGCATGCGAAAGGGTGGGCGAGGAGATGTATCGATTATTAACAAAAACGAACTGACTGTTTCGATTGTGCTGCGCTGTATCGGGCACGCCGATATGTCCCTGCACAGCAACCGGTTCGCTTTCCCCGCACACCGCCACAAACTTCCGACCAGCGCCAAGCACGCCACCGACTCGCTCATTGAGAGTCTCCCCCGCACGCTGGGCAAACAATTTGCGGCCATTGAGCGTGTAGTTGATACCGATTTCCGGTCGACCCATTGCCAGCGCCATCGCATACCGGGAGATATGTCGGGCTTCGGTAGATTCGGCCTTGAGAAACTTGCGCCGGGCCGGTGTGTTGTAAAACAGATTCTCAACTTCAATGGTCGTACCAACCGCGGCGGCTATCGGTTTTTTCGATTGCAGCACGCCACCTTCGTAAATGATCTCAGTGCCGGAGGAGGCATTGTGCGGGCGTGAAACCATACGCACGCGCGAAACCGAAGCTATCGATGGTAACGCTTCCCCTCGAAATCCGTACGAGTCCAGCGTGTCCAGGTCTCGGAAGTTGCTGATTTTGGAAGTTGCGTGACGTGAGAAGGCGATCTCGATCTGATCTTCCCCTATACCGCAACCGTTGTCGATTATACGAATGAGCTTGACGCCCGATTTTTCAATGACGATCTCAATCTGGTCAGCGCCGGAGTCAATAGCGTTTTCCACCAGCTCTTTGACAACCGAAGCTGGACGCTCCACCACCTCACCGGCCGCAATCTTGTTGACCAGTTGCTTCGGCAACGGTCTGATAAATCGTTCTGCTTTTTTTTCAGGCGGCATTAAGGTCATCTTAGTTTTTCTTTCATGCTCCGAAGCAAATCAAGGGCAGCCCTCGGGGTCATATTGTCCGGGTCGAGCGCTTTGATCTCTGTCTCAATCTCCGAGGGTGGCGTTTCAAACAATGTTGGTTGGATTCGTTCCTTGTATATCCCTTTGCCGATCTCGCTCTGGTTAAACTTGCCAGACTCCAGCAGTCTTAGAATTTGTCGCGCCCGTGTCAGGCTCTTGCGAGGCAGACCGGCCAGCTTGGCGACTTCGATACCGTATGAATCATCACACCCGCCCGGAATAATCTGGTGCAGAAATATGATCCTGTTTTCCCACCGCTTGACTGCCACCTGAAAATTCCGAACCCTCTCGCTTGTCTCGGTCATACCGGTCAACTCGTGATAGTGCGTTGCAAAAATGGTGCGGGCGTTCAGTTGCTCGGTGATGAACTCCACCTCCGCCCACGCAATAGAGAGTCCGTCGAAAGTCGATGTCCCCCGACCAACCTCATCAAGAAGCACCAGCGATCGTTCCCCGGCATTGTGAAGGATGTTAGCCGTCTCGACCATCTCTACCAGAAATGTCGATTGTCCCCGCACCAGATTATCCAGCGCACCCACCCGAGTAAAGACACGATCAATCAGCCCAATCTCGGCACTCTCGACCGGAACAAACGAACCAATTTGAGCCAGAATAACGATCAACCCGATCTGTCTCAGGTAGGTCGATTTCCCCGACATGTTGGGACCGGTCAGAATGTGAAAACGGTTATTCTCGGTGTCGAACTCGACCGTGTTGGACACAAAAGAACCGGAAGGGATAACTTTTTCGATGACGGGATGACGCCCGCCCCTGATGACCAAACGCGTATCGACATAAATGTCCGGACGCTGGAAGCCGCTCTCGACCGCCACCTCCGCCAGACCGGAAACCAGATCAAGCTCGGCTAAGAGTTCGGCGGCGCATATGATATCGGCAATGTGACCGGCGAGAAATTCGGTCAATTCATCGTACAACTCGGTCTCTAACTTGAATATCTTTTCTTCGGCGTTGAAGATCAGCTCTTCTTTCTCTTTCAACTCCGGCGTTATGAAGCGCTCGGCATTGACGAGAGTCTGACGTCGCTGGTAGTTTTCCGGGATGTTGTCCAGATTGCTTTTGGTGATCTCAAGATAGTAGCCAAAGACTTTGTTGAAACCAACTTTGAGATTGTTGATTCCAGTTCGTTTGCGTTCAACTTGCTGCAATGATCCGATATACTTGCGAGCATCGTAGATAGAATCGTTCAGGTCATCAAGCTTCTCTGAGAAACCTTTTCGGAAGATACCGCCCTTGTTCGATACCAGCGGCGGTTCATCGACAATAGCGCGATCCAGTCGGTCAATAATCTCCGTGCAATCCGGCATCGCCTGCGCCAACCCGGTCAGATGCGGAGAGTGGACGTCGTCCAGCAACGTTCGTATCACGCCGGCCAACCGAAGACTCTCTTTGATCGCACCCATCTGGCGCGGGTTCAACTTGCCGATACCGAGCCGACCGGCCAGCTTCTCAAGATCGGAGAGTTTCTTTGTCTCTTGCCGGATAGAGTACGCCAACTCGCGGCTTCGAACCAACTCGGCCACCCCCGACTGACGGAATTCAATCTTGTCTTTGGTCTTGAACGGCCTGACCAGCGCCTGATGTAGACGTCTGCTTCCTGCGGCGGTGTGACACTTGTTCACCACCGAGTAGAGCGAGTTTTCCTCGGTCGCTGTTGATAGATTACGAACAAGTTCCAGGTTACGAACAGTGCTGTGGTCAAGCACCATAAACTGACTGTCATCGAATCGGGTCAGCCTTCTGATATGAGCAATACGATCCCGATGATTTTCTTTGAGGTACCTGAGTATAGCTCCGGCAGCAGCTATGGCAAGACGGTCGCCTTCGATTCCAAAACCCTCCAGCGTGCTGGTCTCGAAATGATCGTTGAGCTCCCGCTCGGCGGTTGTGGCATCGAAATTCCAATCTTCAAACGGCGTGATCTGGGTTCTTCGGGGAAGTTCGGTGAGGAATCCCGGAGGATCGGTCCTCTGGTCTTTGGAGGCATAGAGCACCTCAGCAGGTTCGAGAACTTTCAGGTGCTCGACAATGTTATCGTCGGTTCCCTGATGCACCATAAATGCGCCGGTAGAGAGATCAAGAACGGCCAGGCCCATCGCGCGTCGGGTGTCACCAACAATTGCCGCCAGCCAGGTGACCGGAGCAATTTGTTCGACCCCTTCCACTACCGCCGTCCCCGGTGTAAGAATTTCGACAACCTCACGCTTGACAATCCCCTTGGCCGTTTTCGGGTCCTCCACCTGCTCAACAACCACAACCTTTTCACCGGCAGAGAGCAATTTGGCGAGGTACTTATCTACCGAATGGTACGGCACTCCGGCCAGGGGAATTCTCTCAGCCTCGCCATGGGAACGTGAAGTCAGAGCAATGCCCAGAATGGGGGCGCCTTTGACGGCATCATCGCCAAACATCTCGTAGAAATCACCCATACGAAAAAACAGAATCTTGTCGGGATGCTTTTCCTTGACGGCATAGAACTGCTGCATCAGTGGCGTGAGAGATTGCCTGGTCATCGCGCAACAACCCGGAACGCTTCTTTGTGGCTGGCTTCAAGCGTCTTCTTGAACTGAACCGCTTCAGTGAAATTCCGGAATTTCCCCACATACACAACGCGATAGGTAACATCGGCTATCTTGCGTTTCTTGATCTCAACTTTGTGACCATAGTCGCCAAACAGCTTTGCCTGACGATTGGCATTGCTCTTCTTGGAAAAGACACCGACCTGCACGGAATAATAGGTGCCGGTTGCTTCCTCCGCCGCACTGCTTTCGGCATCCCCCGACGGCATCTCTGCCATACGATCAACCAGGGCGTCCAGTCCAACCGCCAGCGGGTAGCTTTCGCGAAGGATATTATAGTAGAAGACGGCATCATCGGTTCGCTTGCGTTCGATGACATCACTAGCCAGCAGGTAGAGAGATTGCGGTATAGCCGGGCCTCTCTTCTCACGGGACAACTGCCGCAACAATTTGGTAGCGCCGATTTTCTTCTTGAACGACAACATAACGCGAACCTTGTCAATCATACCCCACTGGTACTCCTCGCCGCGCGTATACTTCAACAAATAGCGATCGACCTGTCGCATAGCCGATTCGTGCGCTCCTGCCTGCTGATCAACAGCAATTGAAAGACGAGCCATCTCGGCGGCATATTTCCCATCCTCCCACATGGCACGATACTCGCTGAGAATATCATTGAGACGATCATACCGACGCGCTCCAAAATAGTACTGCGCCAGACGATAGGAAATCTCCTCGCGATAGACGGCGTCCACCGAAGCGTTCAGGGCCGCTTCCATCAACCGGACCGCTTCGATAGCATCAGATTCAAGCAGACTCTGGAAAAACAGAATATTGCCGTTACGTCGGGAAGCGGTCGATAACTCCGAAAGCGAGTCGGCTGCCTCAGCGAGCTTTCCCTTCTGTATCAGAGAATATACACCGTCGGCACCGGCCTGACCGGCTAAAATTACAACTGAGGCTATTATCAGTAGAAGTCGAAACATTTTCGGAGCACCCGAAGAGCAGATAGTCTGCTCGAAGTCACTTGTACGTTGATGCCGCCATTTTCTGCGGCCATGTTTTGGTTTCACCCAAGCGATCAGACACCGCCGACCGTGGCCTGCGTCCCGGTATCACGTCCGGCTCGACGCGCGCTATCCGTTTTCTTTTCCAACGTTCGGAGAAGGTCCTGTATTTTTCTTGTTTCGCCACGGGCCGCCAGAATACTCACCAAACCCAGGATTGATTTTACATCATTCGGGTTATCATCAACCAACTGGCCGAGTAATTCTTCGGCAGCCTCCATGTCGCCTTTTTTTTCGTGGAACTCGGCGAGTGTCAGCTTAGCCTCGGAATTGGAAGGTGAGTGTTTGAGAATATTCTGGCAGACATCGGCAATCTCGCCAAACCGACCCAGCTCAAAGAGGGCTTTCTTGAGCCGCTCAATCGCCAAGCCGCCTTCTTCGGGGACAGCATCTATCAGTTTTTTCCAGAAATTGACAGCGTCTTCGGTTCGATCCTCGCTGGCATAAGAATCACCCACAGCCAGGTAAGCCGGAACAAATCCGGGGTCAAGACCGAGCGCTTCCTTGAAAAACAGGCGAGCCTTATGATACTCGCGCTTGCCGAGAAGTTCTTCTCCGAGGTGAAACTTAAAGACAGCCAGCGGTTTTTTTGATTTGTTCGAGTCAATCTTGAGAATCTTGACCGCTGTGTCATAGGCATCGTCCCACTTGCCTGCCTTCTTCTGTACTTCCAAAAGACGCGCCAACGCCCACTGGTTTTCTGTCCGCAACGTAATTAGCTCTTTTAGAGCGGCCTCGGCTGTATCGACATTATCCATAGCGATGTAGTCGTAATACAACTGTGCGAGTATCGCCGCCTTTTCTACGTCAGTCAGTCCGCCCCTCGTGGCCAGATCTTTGTGCACCTGCAAGGCCTGCTCGGGCTTATTATAGTCGCGCAGGATTTGGCCAAGCCGGAGGTATGCATCGACATTGCTTGAGTCGGAAGCCACTACCTGACGCAACTTGGAAAAAGCAGTCTCCTTCTTATCGTCGAGAAGATCCCTCAAGGCTGCTACATAGAGTTCGGAATCTTCCAGCGGCTTCTTTCTTGATAGGCGAGTGTAGAGTGAGTAGAGACCGACCAGAACGATCAGAAGACCAAAAAATATCAGAACATACTCGGCCATGCTTACCTCTCCGATCCGGGTTTCGGCAGGATACCGCCACCCGCCCCTGACTGTTTCTCGATAAACTCAGCCGACTCCTCGATTGGTCGATTCCGTAGCGTAGTGATCTCATGTTCGAGCGCCCGCATTTTCTTGCGGACTGACCGCAGGTCAACAGTCAATCTGATGTAAACAGAGACGAACCCAACCAGCGAGACAATAACACCACCAACAAAAGCCCAGAAAACGACCGTGATCAATGGTACGTCAATGAACCGCGCCCAAATCAGGTTTACATCAATCGTTTGCTCATGGCCTACATTGAAATAGGCAAAAGCAACCACGCAGATTACGACCAGAGCAATCATTACCGCTCTAATAACCCACATAAGTCCTCCGAAAAACAGGGTCTCAAAAAGTGTAATCTATATAATATCGCTACGTTGCCAAACGGTCAATAAAAAAGGCCGGCATCAAGCCGGCCCGATATCACTTCTTTTCCTCTTCATCCGGCCATTTTAGCGAATTTATTACCTCCATTGCCTGTTCCAGCACCTCTGGAAAGTACTGCCATTCGCTGATCAGGTGGAATGCCACCATGATATCATCATTCATGACAATCACCACAGCGCCACCGTATGCGCCATAAACCCGCTTTTCTCCGCCACCGGTGGATGATGAGGAAAGCGAAACGTAATTGGTGTATTTGCCCTGGGCGGTCCAGAGAACTCCCCGCTTGTCATTGATCGTCACGACCTTTTTCTTGCGCGGTACGATCTTCTTGCGATTGTCGGTATTGTCATTGAATATCTCAAATTCCTTCATCAGCGCGTTCTTCTGTTTGGAAGAGTAGTTTTCACTAATTAGCGAATCCAAAAAAGACATCGGCTTCATACTTGAGGTATCAGCATAGACAACCATACGCGGAACCTGAGTGTAGTCAGGTGCGTCCATGTAGTCCGGGGGAACCTGAAAGTTCTTCTGCGTCAGGACCAAACGATAGTTATCCTTATCTTTGTTTACCTTGTATTTCCAACCATCGACAAGATTGAGGCTAAAATCGTACTTGGCATCGGTATAGGTTGTATCCTCCACCTTGCCAGCCTTTTTCTTAGGTTTTCTTGCCTGAAGACCCGGAATCGCCAGGGCCAGGATCGTCAACACGATAACAAATCTTTTCATTAGTAACTCCTCGTAGTCTCTACTTCTTCTCTTAGACAATAAATTCCACTCTGGCCGTCAATTAGTCAAGGTTTT
>DAOUUR010000306.1 GCA_030668045.1 bacterium | reverse complement strand
GGTGGTGAAACGATCCGAAAACACTGGCACGAATGCAAATCGGAAAAAATAATTGGTCGTATATAGATAAGCGAATACTGCCCCCGCCCCAAGAACCAGAGCCGCAATTGACATACACTTCCAGGTTGTTGAGAGCGCCGATAGTCTCTTACTAATGCGAGTATCAAAGGTCAGCAGATAAATTGTGCTCGGGACCAAAAGCATCCCGAACACATGAAGAAAAGTTGAGAGCGCCAGCAACGGCAACACTGCCCACCGAGGAACTGACCGGTTGATAATCGCCAGCCCGACTAAACTGTAGAGAACAACCGAGGCTACAAATATCGAATAGTTTTCCACGTAGCCAAAAAACAACAACATGTATCCACCGGTGATGATGGTCAGAAAGAAGAGTACCCGATCTGCGTTCTGCCGGTAGAGCACTTTGGCCGACCAGGCCGCTCCGAGAAGAACAACCACACCGGCCAGTATCGATAACACGGCGTAGCTGAGATAGGCGGCTGAATCCGGATCGCCACCGATGAACGATCTCATCCAGATATGCAGCATCGACTCGCCAAGATTCCGAGCTTTCGGTATCGGGTTGTCGCCAGCCAGTTGACTCAGCAGCTGGTAACCATCGCCAAGAAAATGAGTTCGTCCCCTCAGGTATAAAAAAGCAGCAATAAAGACTGCGCCGACAGAACCGACCATCGCTAGAAACATGCCGATACTGCCTTGAGCGCTATCCTCGGCACCGCTCTTCTCAATCTTCTTGAAAAACAACTGCAGAACAAACGGTGCCACCAGACCGATCCCAACAAGAACAAAGAGCACGACCATATCGAGGTATCCCCAAGTGTTTATTCCCCATACCCGCGATTCGGTCAGGAAAGAGCTACCAAAAAACAGGGCCAGTGTGAAGTAATAAGCAACGAGAACCGAATTTCTACTCAAGAACGGTAACTGCAAAAACCAAACCCTTCCTGGCGTTCCAGGGCCAAATGTATCTAATAACAGAATCGGGGGCTGTGGTCAGCCACCCAGCTTTTTGAGCCTTTGGTTAATGTTCTCCCAGATTTCCGGCCAGGTCTGATCGAATTTCTCAGCCTTGTAGCTGTCTCGGGCTCGACGAAGCATTTTGACTCCTTCCTTGCTGTCACCGCTGGCAATCGCGATTTCTCCCAAGTCTTCGCAGGCCTGTCCAATCACCGAATGGTTTTCCAACCTCTCGGCCCAGGCGAGAACCGGGCGCAACCACTGGCGAGCCTCAGCAAAATCCCCGACCATCCGGTGAGACATACCGACATGATAATCTGCGTACAGTTTGGCTACTTCTCCGGAGAATCGCCAATGATAGTCGCGGGCCTTCTGGTAGCAGGAGAGCGAAGAGTCAAACTGCTTCAAGTCGTAGTAGATACCGGCCAGATTGTTCCAGAGCGGCCCAAGCCATGACTCAACATCGGTTGCCTCGGCCGCCTCGATCCCTTTTCGACTCCACTCAATCTGCTTTTCAGGAGTTTCTGAGACAATCGAGAGCATGTTGGCAGCATCGACAGCCCGACCCCACAGAGCGTTGGAATTGCAGTAGGTGAACATCTGCCCAAAAGTTTCAGCGGCAGCCGAGAGGTCATCGTCTTTCCATTCAAACCGCCCTTTGACACTCAAGTATCGCGACCAGCCCATCGGGTCACTGTCGGTAGCACGCTCAGCGACGGTCGACAGATCGCCACGTCCCGGTTCGACATTCCCAAGAACCAGATTCATCCGGGCTATTTGTGACAACGCTTCAACTTCAACCGAATGATTGAACTCGCTCCTGGCCTGCTCATACGCTTTCACGTAATGATCAAGTGCCGTCGCGTAGTCACGTTTCTGAAACACCGCATCAGCCTCTTTCAGCAACGAATCGGCCGCAATATCGGAACTGGACACGCCTACTCCTTTGGTTCTCGGTTCGATGGCACCGGTTTCAGTTATTAGCAGAAACAGCGCCAGTATGACTACAGATCGACTCAGGATATTCATCTTTCCTCCACAGGATCAGTATAATATAAGAAAACCGATATAACCTGAAAAGCAAATAGACAGCCCCGGCAATTCTATTTGACCATAGGTTGACCCCAACCTATATTTGAGGCCGTGTCGACCGTCAGGCAGAGAGCCGGAAACGGAACGACAAACAGGCAAGACTAAACCGATTAAGGGCATGACAATGCGTGCACTAATTACCGGTATCACAGGTCAGGACGGTTCCTATCTGGCCGAATTCCTGCTTGAAAAAGGATATGAAGTTCTCGGCATGGTTCGCCGCTCATCAACCGAATCGTTTGAGCGAATCGAACATATCAAGGAGCGTATCACTTTTGTGCAGGCCGATCTTCTGGACCAACTTTCGATTATCAATATCATCGATCAGCATAAGCCAACCGAAGTTTACAACCTGGCTGCTCAATCATTCGTTCCCGCCAGTTGGGACCAGCCGGTTCTCACTGGAGAATTCGATGCTATCGGCGTTGCCAAAGTGCTGGAAGCAATAAAGCTGGTTGATCGCAAGATCAGATTTTACCAGGCGTCATCATCGGAAATGTTCGGGAAAGTTCAGCAAGTACCGCAAACGGAAAAAACTCCCTTCTATCCCAGGTCACCCTACGGCGTGGCCAAAGTGTACGGTCACTGGATCACCGTCAACTACTGCGAAAGCTACGGCATCCACGCATCCTCGGGCATTCTCTTTAACCACGAGTCACCCCGTCGCGGTCTTGAGTTTGTCACCCGCAAAATTACCGATGGTGCTGTTCGAATCAAACTGGGTCTGACCGACAAACTGGCGCTGGGAAATCTCGATTCCAAGCGTGACTGGGGATTTGCCGGCGACTATGTTCGGGCGATGTGGTTAATGACTCAGCAGGACGAGCCGGACAATTACGTGGTCGCAACTGGAGAGGCTCACTCGGTTAAGGAATTTGTGCAGTGTTCTTTTGAGTACCTTGATCTTGATTACAAAAAGCACGTGATAACCGATCCGCGATTTGTCCGCCCCGCCGAAGTTGATCTGCTGATGGGTGACCCATCGTACGCCCGTGAGAAACTGGGCTGGGAACCGACCATTACGTTCAAGCAACTGGTACAGATGATGGTTGACGCCGACATGGAGCGCCTCTCCTCCGATTGACCGAATGAGAAAACCGCTCGCCTTCATAACCGGTATCGCCGGTTTCGTGGGATCGTTCCTCGCCGAAGAATTACTGCGCTCAGGCTATCGGGTGGCCGGTTCGCTCTACAACGACGAGCCAACCGATAATATCGACGCCATCAAGAAGCAGCTTTCTCTCTACTCGCTGGACATCGTTGAACAATCTCGCTGCCGCCAACTGCTTAAGCGATTGCAACCGGACTACCTTTTTCATCTGGCCGCTTTTGCATCGGTGGGAAGATCATTTGCCAACGAGCGAGCAACATATAAAGTCAATTTCGATGGCACCCTCAACATTCTTGAAGCTGCCAGAGAAGTGACAAAATTGAAAAAGTTGATCTTTGTTACTTCGGCTGACACCTATGGCACTTTCACACCACCCGGCAAGTTGTTGACCGAGAAGCAGCAGCTCAATCCGGTTTCGCCTTACGGAATCTCTAAGGCATATGCCGAGCAGCTTTGCCTCTACCATCAGCGACGCCACGGCACACCGGTAGTGGTAGCGCGGGCGTTCAATCATGCCGGTCCTCGGCAGGATGAGAATTTCGTAATTCCGGCATTCGCCAAACAGATTGCGTTAATCGAAGCCGGTCAACAGAAACCGCAGATGCAAGTGGGCAATCTTTCGGCTCGACGCGATCTCTCTGATGTCAGAGATATCGTTAGCGG
>DAOUUR010000437.1 GCA_030668045.1 bacterium | reverse complement strand
CATGTCAACCTCTATGATCAGCACCGGGGATCAACGGTACGACTTCCCGGACCATTGACACAGAACATCGAAATTCGGCTCGATCTCGACGGGATGGAAATCATCTATGCCCCCGAGCAGGTAAACATGGAAGACGACAACGGCACGTTTGCTCTGCAGATCAGCCGAGATGCGGAGGAACTCCGTTTCAATAAGAAACTTCACCTTGCAAAAGACATCTATCGACCCGAAGAGTGGCCTGCGCTGCGGAAGCTGCTGCTTTCGGAAACGCACGATCGAAATCAGACAATCCTGTTAAAACTGAAAAGAGATACTGAAGATTAACTGACGGGCGACAGTACAAAAACGTACTGTCGCCGGTCAACACAACGACATCACGGCATAAATCAAGAGAGAAAAGATGGCAAAAGTTCTTGATATCGATGACATAATGGGGAACGCCGCTGAGGCGGCGCATGAGTTCAAGCAACTTGACCAGGAACAGACCGATCGCATCGTACGGGCCGTCTACAAAGCAGCATTCGATGCCCGCATAAAACTGGCACAGATGGCCTTCGATGAAACCGGCCTCGGTAAAGTTGAAGACAAGATCATCAAGAATGTGATCGCTACCCGATATGTTTACAACGATATCAAGAACCAGAGAACGGCCGGGCTGATTTCGGTTGACGAAGAACGTGGTATCGAAAAGATCGCTCAACCGATCGGACCTGTCTTTGTTGTCACACCGATCACTAACCCGACCTCAACAACCCTGTTCAAGATTCTGATCTGCCTGAAATCCCGCAACCCGATAATCATTCGTCCCCACGGCGCTGCGAAGAAATGTTCTATCGAAGCAGCCCGCATCTGCTACGAAGCTGCCCTCGCCGCCGGAGCGCCAGAGAATTGTATCCAGTGGATCAGACGTTCAACCGAAGAACAGACGATGCAATTCATGGCCCACCGCAAAACAGCGTTGGTGCTGGCCACCGGATCGGTCGGCCTGGTTCGTGCAGCGTTCAGTTCGGGCAACCCGGCAATCGGTGTCGGCCCCGGCAACGTACCAGTTTTTATCGGCAAAACTGCCGATGTACCGTTTGCGGTCGAACAGATATTCAAATCCAAAACATTCGACCACGGAACGGTCTGCGCAAGTGAGCAATCGGTTGTTGTTCGTGAATGTCACTATGAACAATCGAAACAACTCTTCAAAGAGGGGGGCGCACATTTTCTAAGCGAAGAGGAGATCAGAAAACTCGAACCGGTGGCCTTCAATATGACCAACCTTGTGATGAATACCGAGGTCATAGGTCAACCACCTGCCCGGATCGCACAGTTGGCTGGATTTGAAGTCCCAGCTGGCACAACTCTCCTGATTGCGGAACTCGACGAAATAGGACTGGAAGCGCCTCTCTCGATGGAAATACTGGCCCCGATTCTGGCTTTCTATCATGCCAAAGGGTTCGAGCATGCTATCGAACTTTGCCGCCGCATCAATGTGAATGGTGGCCTCGGACATACCGTCAGTATTTTCTCACAGGATGAAGACAGGATCGACTATTTTGCATCGGTGATGAACGCCGGTCGCATTTTGGTCAATCAACCGGCATCGCAGGGCGCACTGGGCGGGACGTATAACACGCTGTCACCCTCGATGACACTTGCCTGCGGGTCTGGCGGCAAGAACATCACCACTGACAACATCACGGCCAGCCATCTGCTCAATATCCAGCGCGTTGCAAGACGCAAAGTCGATCGCTATATCGAATCACCTTATATTGAACGGTATTTCGACGAGTCAATCAATGTCTGCAAGGACTGTGGAGCTGTCGGCGACTGAGATGCAACTGTTGATTGTCGCGAGAATGTGATTGGCAGGACACTACGATCAGATTAACATATGGTAACGACTGAACTTCTATTTTCATACTAATGGAGGAATAATCCGATGGCCAACAATAGTATCTGCCACATCGAAATCTGCGCTAAGGATGCCGTCAAGGCTGGCGAGTTCTACAAAGGCGTATTTGGCTGGAAGCTTAATCTGGACATGGGCGAGGACTATATTTTCTGGCAGCCCGAAAACGGTCCGGGCGGCGGCCTGATGAAATCGACGGACTTCACACCCGGTACCGGCGTGGTGATATATGTTGAGGTCGATGACATAGAAGCCTACCTGAAGAAAGCAGAAGAACTCGGCGGCAAGCAGGATGCGCCTAAAACCGAGATTCCGACTATCGGCTGGTACGGTCGGTTTGCCGATCCCGATGGCAACATCATCGGCCTGTTCACAGGTAGACAGAGCTAAAAGGTATTGCAAAAACGGCCCGTCAATTGGTGGGTCGTTTCTCTATCTGCTACGCAGTCAGATCGACTGAACCCCGTGAAAAGGTTGTCTGGCTTATTTGTTTGCATTATATTATATGATTAGTCTTACTGCTGTGCGTATGGGCAGATTAGACTGAGAATATTCGTCTTGACCTCAGGAGGTGAGCTTGGGTAAGCCAGCCGCTCGAATGGGCGACCAAACAGCTCATGGCGGAGTTATCGTAGCGGGAGCACCGACCGTACTTATCGGCGGAAAACCGGCTGCTCGCATGGGAGATATGCATACCTGTCCGATGGTCAATCCGGCCCCCGTTCCTCCCCCACATGTTGGCGCAGCGATTGTCGCCGGCGTACCAACTGTTCTAATTTGTGGCCAACCGGCCGCCTGTGTCGGTGATATGGTTACCTGTAGCGGCCCCCCCGACAGCATTGTTTCCGGCGAGT
>DAOUUR010000581.1 GCA_030668045.1 bacterium | reverse complement strand
GGCGTCCAGACTCGCAATGCAACCAGCCACCAGTTTAAAAAATCCGTCGATCCGTACATCAAACCCGGCGACCCGGCCAGCGGGCTTTTGCCTCTAATCCACGCCGGAAGCCCAGGTAAGGAAGGTCATGGCGACCACCGAATTCAGGCGTACAACTTTCGCATGTGTCTGACGAAAGTGCCGGAGAATCGCATGGCCTTTCCTAAGCCGAACAATTATGACCCGATGCAATACGAGCTACTGGCTCGCTATCTCGACAAAGGCTGGCGGGCCATATTTGTCAAGTTCGATCCTGCTCCAAATGCCAAGACCGACACCAATAATCACGGCGCCTTTTCAACCGATAACATCGGCATGAATTATGACTACCCGGAAGGCAGCTACGAGCGACGGCGGGAAATTCTCAAAGAGCACGAGAATTATCAGAAGGGACTGATGTGGTTCCTCGCCTATGATCCGCGTGTCCCGGCGGATGTGCGAGAGAAAACGAGCCAGTGGGGCCTGGCAAAAGACGAATTTACAGACAACGGTCACTGGCCCCACCAGATTTACGTCCGCGAAGCCCGGCGGATGACCAGCGATTTCGTCACAACCGAGCTGCACCTGCGACGGATAAAACCGACGCCGAAGCCCGTCGGCATGGGCTCCTATAACATGGACTCACATAATGTTCAGCGCTATGTTGATGAGGCAGGCCACGCCCGCAACGAGGGTGACATCCAGATCAATCCGGGCGGTCCCTATCCAATTTCTTACGGCGCGATCGTGCCGAAGGCCTCCGAATGCACGAATCTGCTCGTGCCGGTCTGCGTCTCTTCATCGCATATCGCGTACGGCTCGATTCGCATGGAGCCTGTCTTCATGGTTCTCGGTGAGTCCGCCGCGACCGCCGCCGTTTTTGCTATAGACGGCAACATAAATGTACAGGACGTCGATTACTCAAAGCTGCGAGCGCATCTGCTTGCCGATGGCCAGGTGCTGGAATTGCCCTGATATCATATCAGAACTTGCGAAGCCTTATATCTTTGAACTGAACGAGCATCTCGGGACCCTGGTGCATCTGGAGTGCCAGCTTGCCTGATGGAATCCTTCGCGGGTCATTGTCTTCGATCTCGCACATCACCACATCGTTTATCTTCAATACGATCCGGCCGCCTTTGGCGCTAAAGACGTAATCGTTCCACTGCTTCGGCTTGACATGCTTGAGCAGTTCGTCCGGGTCTCCCACGCTCCCGACGACGTTGATCTTACCGTCTTTGTCGATAACTACTTTCTGCCCCCTCTCGGCTAATATTCCTCTGAGAGTGTATTCCATAATCACACCCGTCCAGCGCCCGTCCGCGGAAAAATCAGCCTGGCAGCCCACCAGCACCTCAGGATGCATTGCAGTGCGTTGCATTGCCCTGAAATAGATTCCCGAATTGCCGTTTTCGAGCCGGAACTTCAGACGCAACTCAAAATCTTTCACGTCACCACCCATCCAGATTAGGAAGTTGTTTTCCGATATGCGATTCTGTGCCGTCGTCTGTCCCGTGATGACGCCATCGGTCACAGACCATATTTTGGGATTGCCCCTCCAGCCCAGCAGGTCCCTGCCGTTGAAAAGGCTTATGAAACCCGGCTCAACGTTCAGTTTCGCGCTCGGTGTCATATCGGCGGCCAAATCGCCGGCGGCAAACTGGATACCGTCCAGATAGAATTGTAGTATCTTCGGATTCCACCATATCTCGGTGCGGTGCCCTATCGCGGAATAGAATATTCTGCCCTTGCCATGCTGCTTGATCCAGGCCAGGCCGAAATCATTATCCGTGCGGTGTACCCACGGCACCGCCATATTGGTC
>DAOUUR010000544.1 GCA_030668045.1 bacterium | reverse complement strand
GGTGGCTCTTCATCAAGCGCGAAATACGATCGGTACCGTTGTCGACCATAGCCGCGGCTAATTCCGGATTGATCACCAGATGGTACTCAGTAAATTCGCGGTCAGCCTTGGCCCGCATGAACCATCGTTCGACTTTGGTGGCCATTGTGTCCTTTGAAATCACACGGCCCAGACCATTGCAATTGGGGCATTGATCAGAGAGGGCAGACATGTGCGATGGTCGTATCCGCTCGCGGGTCATCTCGATAATACCGAAATCTGTCACCTGGCCGATAGCGCGTTTGGCTCGATCAAGTTCGAAACAGCGGCTGAACTCTTCATACAAGCGACGTCGGTTCTCGCGGTTGTACATATCAATAAAATCGATGATAATCAAGCCACCGATATCGCGCAGACGGATCTGTCTGGCAGCTTCTCGAGCTGAAAGTATGTTGGTTTCAAAAATCGTCGCCTCCTGATCCTTGCGTCCAACAAACCTCCCGGTGTTGACATCGATGGTCACCATTGCTTCTGTCTGATCGATTACCAGGTAGGCGCCTTTCTTGACCCAAACCTTACGCTCAAGCATTTTCTCAATCTCGGGCTCCAGATTGTAGAGGTCAAAAAGCGGCGATCCACCTTTGTACAGTTCCACTCGATTCTTGAGATGCGGCGCCACCTGACGAGCATAGCTAATGATCTTCTTGTAGTCGTCGCGATTGTCGACAATTAGTTTGCTCACGTCAGCAGTGAATATGTCGCGGATTCGCGAGACGGTCACATCAGCTTCCTTGTGGATAAGAGCTGGCGCTTTAGAGGAATCAGCTTTTTTCTTGAGCCGTCCCCATAGCTTCATGACCCGTTTGATATCGGCCTCAAACTCTTTCTCACCTTTGCCCTCGGCTTCGGTTCGGAGAATCAGACCAAATCCTTCCGGTCGATGCGGCGCGACAGCTTTGCGCAAACGTTTCTTTTCAGCCCAGTTCGTGATACGCTTGGAAACCCGAATGTGGTCGTCATCCGGCACCAACACCATGAACCGACCGGGAATGGATACCTCGGTGGCAACGCGTGGTCCTTTGGTGGAGATAGGTTCTTTGATAACCTGTACCAGAACTTCCTGTCCTCGATTAAGATCAGTCTCGATCCCGGCGCGACGTGTTTTACGTATGATTTCAGCCGGTGCTTCTTCATCATCGGACTCGGCTTCGCCGGCATCGGCGTATACTTTGCCGATATCGGACGAATGCAGATAGCCCGCCTTCTCAAAGCCGATGTCGACAAATGCAGCCTGCATTCCGGGCAGCACTGTCTTGATGACACCTTTGTAGATGTCACCGGCCATCCGGTCGACATCTGCTCGTTCGACCTGTAGTTCCACCAATCGGTCGTCTTCCATGATGGCGACTCTGGTTTCGAACTCGGTCGAGTTAACTAATAATTCTTTCTTCATAATCCTTCTGTAACTTCTATGTAACCTCACCAAACAACTCGCCCGATTCGGGCCTGAAGCCATTGATGAATGACTGTCCGTCCATTTTATTTTTGCCCTGCGGAACCAGCGAAGTGATTTCAATCACTGAGCCCGCGCATTGAATCAGCAGCCGTTTTTTGTCTGGTAGCACACTGCCTGGACGAATGTCTTCGGTTACGTTTGTACCGACCACATGGCCGGCGAGAATTTTAACTTTCATGTTTCTAAATGTGGTGCAAGCTCCCGGTCTTGATGAGAGCCCTCGCACAAAATTTCTGACCTTTTCCGCCGGGAACCCAAAATCTATTGTGGCCCCTTCCGGTGTTAGTTTTGGTGCAGGAGTAGCCAGTTGATCTGTTTGAATCTGCGGCTTGAAATCCGGCTGCTCGATCAAATCGAGCGTCTGCAACAGAAATGGTCCCGCCTGTTCAGCCATCTTTGCCGCCAGTGAATCGTAATTGTCTGCCTCGTCAATTGCAATCTTCTCTTGCAGGATCATATCGCCGGTATCAACTGACTTCTTCAAAAAGAAGCTGGTCAAGCCAGTTTCTCTCTCTCCGTTGATCAGCGCCCAGTTAATCGGTGCGGCACCCCGGTATTTTGGCAATAGGGACGCG
>DAOUUR010000055.1 GCA_030668045.1 bacterium | reverse complement strand
TTTCTCAGCGGCCATGATCAGGTCGCCCTCGTTTTCGCGATCTTCGTCATCAACAACAACAATAAATTTCCCCGCTTTGATATCATCAATCGCATCGGGTATGCTGTCGAACTGATATTTTTCGTTCATATTACCATCCACACTCTTTTAGTTTGTTTATCGTTAGATCACTCGTCCGGCCGGTTTGCCTTAGACGAAAAATATATTTTCCTACAAGATCAAATTCCAGATTGACTTCCTGTCCAGATTTCCACAACCCGGCAGTGGTGGCAGCGGTCGTATGCGGTATCAGGTTCACACTCAGCCCCCCAGACCTGACTTCGTTGACCGTCAGAGAGAGACCGTTGATTGCCACCGATCCTTTCTCAATGACAAGGTGGTCGTACTTCTGATCGTAAGTTACCGACACGACAACCGAGTCCCCTACCTGAAGAACGTGATCAATCCTGCCTATGTCGTCAACATGGCCACTGACCATATGTCCGCCCAGACGATCACCCAGTTGCATAGCACGTTCCAGATTGATCGAACTGCCGAGACGATAATTACGCAGGATCGTTCTACCGATTGTCTCCTGCGATGCTTCGACACGAAAGCAGCCATCGCCAAACGATACCACTGTCAGGCAGGCACCATCACAGGCAATCGATTCACCGATCTTCATATCCTTGATGTCGAGATTCGATGCTACCGTAAGAAGCGTATAATTCCCACGCGTACCTATTTGACGAATGCTGCCAACAGTTTCAACCAAGCCCGTAAACATCAGTTCTCCTCCCAGCGAGGGTATCCAACGACATGACAGTCGGGACCGTCGGAACCAAAGGAAACGTTCTCAAGTCTTATCGCTCCAGCAATCTGCTTAATGTTGAGGTCGCCTACCGCCTCGACACCCTTACCGAGGAGAAGCGGGGCAACAATCGCTACATACTTGTCCACAAGTTTGGCTTTCATAAATGATGTCACTATCCGACTTCCCCCTTCTACCAATAGGGATCGAAGCCCAAAATCGTCGGCCCTCTTAAGAAAATCCTGCAGATCAAGAAATCCGCGCCGATCGCGCCGAACTTTCCATAGGATAATGCCCTTTGCCTTTCGAGTACGACCAAATCGTTCGATCTCTTTCTCTGGTCCAGCAACGATAGTCCGAAAATCGTCGTTATTATCAAGCAACGCACACTTCGATGGAAACCTCAGCGATCCTGAGAGGACTATCCGATACGGATTTTCTCCGCGAACATGTCGAACCGTCAAAGCGGGGTTATCAGTCCGGACTGTTCCCATTCCGACTATGACACCGTCAGCATCGGCTCGCAACTGATGGGCATACTGGCGTGAAGACTCCGATGATATCCAACGCGAATCTCCGGTAGCGGTGGCGATACGGCCATCGAGCGTCTGAGCTGTCTTGACAACAATGAACGGTCGACTGTTATGATAGTAACCAAAATATGCATCGTTGAGCATGATTGCTTCGCGGCGCATTGAACCGACTTCAACTTTGATTCCGGCTTTGCGAAGAGTTCTGAAACCGCGCCCGTTCACTGTCGGATTGGGATCTTGAACCGATGCTACAACTCGCTTGATTCCGGCGTTAATAATCGCAGTGGTGCAGGGTCCGGTTCGACCGGTGTGAGAGCAAGGTTCCAGATTTACATAGAGGGTTGAACCTCGGGCAGTGGCACCGGCTTTCCGAATCGCAAGCGTCTCGGCATGCGGTCTTCCGGGACCAGCATGAAAACCACGACCAACGACTCCGCGTCCCTTGACGAGAATAGCTCCGACCATCGGATTGGGCGAGACCGCGCCTCGGCCTTTCAGCGCCAGGCTGATGGCGTCGTTGAGATGATCAATGTCGGCCGCAGTGGCCATCAAAAAAACCCCGTAATCTGCTCGGGGCTGTGTGGCAGGTGTGGTTGTATCCAAACGGATACACCACTATGAAACCTTCTACCATCCGGACTATTACCGTCGGCACCTGAATTTCACAGGATCAGCCGGGAGTATCCCGGGTCGCGGGCTTTCACCGCCGGTCGAGGAATTTCACCTCGCCCCGAAGATTTACGTTTAACAATCTTCTTGACCCAATTTACAGAACCAGCCAGAAAAGGCAACATCTATTTGCAACTAAATTGGAATATGGCAGAGTGGGTAGTAGTGGTTTTTCAGCGCACCAGGTCGGCGACCAGAGCTTTGATATCTTTGAGGTGAAAAGGCTTGGCCAGGATACGTTTTATGCCTTTGGTCTTGACCTCTTTCTCGTTCAACTGAGTGCCCCAGCCGGTGATCATAGCAACCGGCAAGTCCGGTAATCTCTCGTGGACAACTCCGGCCAAATCAAGACCAGACATCCCCGGCATCCCCAGATCAGTTATGAGCAGATCATATTCGCCGTTGGCAACTTCTTCCAACGCTGCATAGGCATCGCAACACATCGTTGTCTCGTGACCGTCCATCTGGATCATATCTGAGAGGACTTTCCGGATTTGCTCGTCATCATCGACAACCAACACCCTCAGTTTTGCCGGGATTCGAATCATGCCGGTGATCTCAGACATATCTTCAACATTGACTTGATGAGGAAAAGCGATTGTGAAAATCGCGCCGTGGGCCTCGTTGTCTGAGACCATTACGACCCCACCGTGACGAACGACAACTCCGTGGACGATAGCCAGACTCATTCCAGCCCCGCGCTGCTGTTTAGTCGTAAAGAACGGATAGAAAATGCGGTCGCGATCAATCGATGGCACGCCTGAACCCTGATCGCTGACTGATAGCTGGTAACCTTTTTCATTGCTGACCAGAGCAACTTCAACTGTACCATTCTCGGGAGAATGTTCGACAGCATTATCAAGCAGCTTATCCAAAAGCAACCTGAGATCAGGCTCGAATCCGGAAACAACCGCTTCCCCACAACAACCGGAGATAACAACCTCGACCCCACGAGTATCAGCCATCTCGCTCCACTGACAGTCGGTATCGGCTACTACCTCGCCGACCACGCGGACGAGATCCGTTGCCTCAAAATCTTTCGATTGGGTCGCTGAGACGAATTGCTGAATACGCTTGACCGTATCAGTGGTGGGGGTGATCAACTCTTCGATCAGGGCCAGGTCGCGCTGGTGGTCTTTGTCGCTCAGTTTTTCTCGAAGCAACTGGATACGTCCAATCACACCACCGATAGCATTGTTCAATTCATCGGCAACCCCGGTAGTCATATCGGCCAGCGCTGCCATCGTCTCAAAATTGGCCAGTCGTGCCGATGATCGCCTCAGCAAGCGGTTAGCCTTCCTGATGTCCCTGATGAGAATGGCGTTGGCGATAACGGCGCGAGCGAAACACCCAAATATCGTCAGCAGCTCGCGATCAAGATCGGCCAGACTCTCGGCCCCCTCTGCCCAGATGACCAGAATTATCTGCTGTCTCTCGGCGGGTGAAACGCTGACTGCGACCACCGATCTGTCACGACATCTGAGAGGTCGACTGAGATCAACGACCCGGTCACTTCCGAGAAGATCGGATACCTCCGAAACAGTCGCGATGTCAAACAGAGTGAGAATTCCCGGCGGCGGTTTTGGCTCGCCGTTTCTGCCGGCTGTGGCTCCAAAGAAAAATCGTCCGGTGCTCCTCTTTCGTTCGAGAAGACAAGCTCCCTCGACTGGCAGGACGTTTACCACTTGGTCAGCGATATGCGCCTGAATATCCCGAAATTTCGTCGCAGCAAGGGGAATATCAAAAAGTGCCGCCAGTTCCGGCAGGCGCAGGAAATATCGTTCCGAATCGCGCAGCATCTCGGCCACAGAGATAACTCCGGCCATCACGTTTACAACCCTGGCCAGACTGTTCGGTGTCTTCTCTGCTATTGAGGCTGGATATCCGGACCAGAACGCGATCACCACCATCCGAATTCCCTCGACCGAATCATCCAAGAAGCGATAGACATGGTCATACTTGTTGGCGGCTGCAAATTTGGATTCATCGGAGCGAGCTTCATCGGAGCAGGCTTCATCGGAGCAGGCTCCGTTGATCTTTTCTACCATTGACGGAGTTGTTGCAAGCTCATCAATTCGGTCGTTCGCACTATTTTGCCAGTGGTATTCCAGTAAACCAAATTCGGTCGGGCCATTTTCCTCACGGCAACAAACCGCCACCGGCACAAGTCCGTCACTGGCTTCGCGCTGGTAAAAAACAGCCAGGCAATCTGCGCTTAGCAACTCTGCACAGAGATCAGCACACCGGTCGATCTGTTCGATGACAACGCCGGTGCGATCATCTTTTCGCAACTGCAGATATTGCCGTATGTGGTAAGCCGAGCCGCGCTTCATGTTAACGTCGTTGCCCCTCTGCGATGACGGTTCCGGTCTGGTCTTCAGTATGCTTGTTCAACCACGTTCTCTCTGATCCTCGGACTAGTCCGCGCCCTCCACGGGGTCTCAGCCGACTGAGTAGATGATTGCATTCGGTGCATTGACAAACCAAGAGCCCCGGCTATCGATGTTGCATAGCGAATATCGCCCTGGTCGTAACGGTATCGATCCCAACTTCTGGCCTCGGCCAAACCAATGATACCAACCACCCGACCATCAAGTCTGATCGGCACCAACAAAGCTGACTTCATCTCCGGGAAAAAGGCCTGGCATCTCTCCGACTCAACCATCGGATTGGCCGTGTCTTCCTGATTGATCATCATCACGCGACCGTTATCCGATACCAGTTGATGATACGGCATCAACGACAGAATGAGGTGACCATCGGGCGGAGCAACTACACCCATCGGTTGTTGCAGCACTATCGCCTTTGACTCAAAGAAATTACCGCTGGCATCAATAGTTCCAACCCGAACCATAGTCGTCTTCAACTCGTCAGCCAGCATAGTTGCAGCCCTTCCGAAGATATTCTCGGAGCTTTCCGACCGGCTGATTTCTTCCAGGAAGCGATTGATTCGGTCGTGGCGTCTCTCACGGCGCCGCAGTTCAAACCGCATATTTTCCGATGATAACGCCTGCGCCAGCGAGGTTGAAATCATTCGCATTGTATCCACCCCGAGGCGATCAAAAGCCTGACTGGATCGACTCCCAAACGCCAGCACTCCCTCGACTGAATCATCATACAACAGCGGAACCAGCACGACAGAATTCAAGGAGCTGTTGACAATCATTGTGTCGATGTCGCTCAATGAATCACCAGTAACATTGCTTCTGATTGCGGGCTGACCGACCGAAAGCAACGGTTCCAGCTGCGCCATGTATGTTTCGTAATCAAGCCCCTTCTCTTTCAACAGGGTGCTGTTGGACCCGACCGAAAAACGATGCACCTGCCTGCGGTTGGTCAGCACCGTCAGGGACATAAAATCAAAGGCCAGAACACTCTTGAGTTGGCGGGCGATCTTGACTGTACATTCGCCGATCCCCCGTTTTAGATCAATAGCCGCCACAAACCGATGCCAGCAATCTTCGCGGTTTGCCAGATGTTGAACCATGGCGTGAAGTTTTCGATAATCGATAACCCGGGCCACCACCTCACCGGCCATCTTCAGATCGGCTCTGGCCTCGGCAGATAATTCCGTTTCTCCATTAAGCAGAAACAGCGCCGCCATCCGTCCGTTCACTTCGACCGGAACGATTGCCTGTGGTCGCTGATCTTCATCGGGCCATTGGCGCAGGAGCGCATCGACATCAAGCGAACCTTGATCACTCCACCCCACGCTGGCGGCAAGGGCGGTCAAGAGAGCAGCTGCCGTCGTTTCACCGGTGGGTTTTCCAGATGAGTCCAGCTGCATGAACGCTCGTCGTCGCTGAGAGCAAATAAATACCTCGCCCCGATCTAACCGGCAATGGTCAACCATCATCTGCGCCGCCTGTGACAGCATGGAGGGTGTGTCGGTATCCAGTGCAACCAATTGTTCCATCTTTTTAATCAGTTCGAGATGGCCAAGACGCTCTTCGGCGAAACGGCGGTAGGTTCGAGATAGCGGTAACCAGTGAGATATACCGCTGGTGGTCAGAACGCAGCCAACAATGACACCAATCCAGTTTGTCAACCGAAAGAAAATCGGCTCGGAGAGAAATGGAACAACCGCGAACAGACCGATACCATGATACATGCGAGCCAGCGATACCATCGCCAGCACCACCAATCCGCCGACTATATTGTAATAACCCTGCCTGTCTTCCTGCTTGAGCTGTTTTTCAAACCGCGAAACCAGCGTCAATACGACCACAAAAAAAAGCGCGCATAAAACATCCAGAAGTTCGGCACTCATAGTTTCCTCCACAGCGCCTCCACTCGAAAGGTAAACCCATACTATCAATACAATTATCGGCAGTTCAAGGCTCGCTCCTTAGGAACCGTCGGGGCCACTATTCCGGACCGGTCCCAACTGTTGGGAATGCTGCCCTGGCTATGGGAAACATCCCCTATGTCCGACGAATTTACATCTAACGTTACTGTTTAGTTGAACCACGTATCATGCTGACTGTCATCTCCTTACGGGTCACCCTGCAGCCCGGCACCGCAGTTGCGTAAGAGATTGCTAAAGATGAACCACAAAACCATTTTCCCGGGTTTGGACGGGAGGAGGAGCAAATGTTTAGAAAGTTTACCACTGGAATCATCGTCGCGGCCATTCTTTCAATCTTCTGGGTGGGCTGCTCAGATGATACAACAGAAATCATTACCAGCGGCGGTTCCACCGGCCTGACCGTCACCGGCGTTTCGGAGTATTTCCCGCTGATCCAGGGCTACAGTTCGATGTATGAGGTTGTGGGCGAAGGAACCAGCGAGGTCGTCACCTATACGGTTGGTAAAGAAGTGGCCTTCTCCGGCGGAACAGCCCGGGAGTGGATTTCGTATCGGCCGTCGGTAGGTTACGATACCGGCTATTTTCAAGCAACATCCATTGCTCTGTACTATTTCTCGACCCTGACTTCCGATCCAGAGAAAATCCTACAGCTACCCCTCACTGCGGGCCAAACTTGGATACGAAGCGACTACTCAGCTTCCACAGACGACAACGTGGTGACAATTTTCGACAAGTTCTATGTCTACCCCGACACCAACCAGGTGATCAATCCAAAAGATGATGATACCGGCGATGGGTATGCCAAAAACTATCCAACCGCCGGCCAACTGAGTATGTCGGTGGATAAAATTGAGCAGGTTCAACTAAACAACGGTGCCGTCTATAGCGGTTCGGTCAAGGTTTTCAACCAGAACACCAACAATACCTACAACATCTATTGGTTTGCTCCGGGAATCGGGCTAGTGAAGTACATCATGGGCGCTGCTACATCCACTGGCACAGCTGGAAGCGAAATCGGCGAACTGCACAGTTGGGGTTATTAGCAACGCAGATAAATAGAGATCAATGCAATCAGACCGGCCATCACCAGTGGCCGGTTTTTTTTATCCAAAAAGATCGGGTTTGGTGGCGCGACCGTAGTTCTTGAAATGACGCTTGGCAACGCTGTCAAGCAATTCAATACCGTGAATGCGGACAAACTGTCGGCCCGCCTTGTCAACATGCGCAGCCGCACCTCGCGGGATATCCATCCCATATTGATCCGAAAGCGAATCGACCGCCCGGATAAAAGCAGCCCGGGCCAGAATTGATGCCGCTGCAACCTGTACGATCTCCTCCCCCTGAGTCAACTGGCGAATGTCTATATCGACTTTCCGTCGTCTCAACTCCCCCTCAATAAGTTCCGCCTTGCCAAATTTGTCGGAGATTGCCCGATCAACGTGTTGGCTCTCCACCAGCGCCTCAATTGCCTCGGCATGCCCCCACGCCAGCAGTTTGTTCAGGTTACGGATTTCCTGATACCGGCGGTTGTATTCTTCGGGAGCGATAGCGAGGATAAAATGTGGAAACCGTTCCCGGAGTTCGGTATCAATTGCCAGCAGACGGTTCTGGGAGATTCGTTTGCCGTCACGAACGCCGATTTTTTTGAGATATGGGATATCGGTGTTGCTGGCAAGAAACGATGCCACCACCAAGGGACCAAAAAAATCCCCTTTCCCCGATTCATCGACACCGATGATCGAAATTGGTGTCGGCATTGATCAGTTAGCGCGCTCCAGATAATCGCCGGTTCTGGTATCGACCTTGACCTTGTCGTTCTCCTTGACAAACGGCGGGACCTTTACCAGAAGACCAGTTTCCAGTTTGGCCGGTTTGGTGACGTTGCTCACCGTGTCCCCTCGGGCGGAGGGTTCGGTCTCAACTACTGTCAGGATTACCGAAGCTGGAAGCTCAACAGAGATCGCTTCGTTATCAAGGAAGACTACTTTGTATTCTTCGTTTTCCAGCAGATACCACCGGGCATCACCGAGGTTGTCCATCGGAATCTCTATCTGCTCGAAATTTTCGCTGTCCATGAAAGAAAACGCGCCTCCGTTTTCATAAAGATATTGCATGCGGCGGAATTCCATATCAGGAGGCTTGAAGGAGTCATTCGATGAGAACACTTTCTCAACAACGGCGCCGGTCTTGATGTGCTTCAGCTTTGTCCTGATGTTTGCTTTTCCCCGCCCCATCTTGAAGTGCTGGAATTCGACAACGTAGTATGGCTGGTCATCGACTATGATTCGCAGACCTCTTTTGAAGTCAGATGGTGAAAACATATTACCTCCAGTTAAACCGACCACCAATATAGCAAAAACCGGTTTTAACCCAAGGGAATTTTGCTGGTTTTGATCAATTGATCCTGATTTTTGGTCGAGACCGCTTCAATTGGCAGCCTGACTGTAAACTCTGTCCCCTGCCCCACCTCCGATGAAACGGAAAGATGCCCACCGTGGAGATCAATAATCTTGGCAGCCAGTGGCAAACCAAGTCCATTGCCGGAGGGACGCGAAGAAAAGAACGGCGTGAAGATCATCTCCAAGTTCTCCTGCGGAATCCCACTGCCGGTATCAATGATCCGAATAACCTGGTGACCGGCGCTCTCTTCCAGCTTGATAGTAACTCTCCCCGATTGATCAGAACAGGCATCTACGGCATTGTCAATAATATTACCGAGTGCCTGTTTCAGCAGGAGGGCGTCGGCCTGGATCGTTCCCCCTACGCTTCCCAGAATGTTGATCTCAATAGCGCTGTCAACTCTGGCACACCGGGAAGCTACAACTTCTTCCAGTAGTTCCTGCACCGATATCGCAGCTGCGTTGGGATGCAGCGGCCTGACAAAAACGAGAAATCTCTCAATCAGCATCTCCGCCTCGTGAGCTTCCTGATCAAGTGATTCCAGAGTTGATTTATCCAACCCGCTCTTCTCCATCCGCTTGCCGATCAATCGACTGAAACCAACTATCGCTCCCAGCGAGTTGCGCAACTGATGAGCCAGTCCGCCAGACATTTCACCGAGAGCCGCCAACCGGTTTTGCGTTTCCAGTTCATCCCGTAGACGACGGACCTCGGTCAGATCGTTAATTAGCAGGGACCAACCAACCGGCAGATCAATCTCGTTTGTCACCGCAGAGATGGTGATGCCAAGATAGAGTCGACCACCTGAGCCTGAGACAGTCTTACACTCTGTGTACGGCCGTGAGTTTTGATCTTTCAAGCATACCGAGATCAACTCGGTCAGTTGTT
>DAOUUR010000397.1 GCA_030668045.1 bacterium | reverse complement strand
TAAAAAATGGTATCACGCTGCCACGGCTGCCCATGACATTGCCATACCGCACTACGGAGAACTTGATATCGTGATTACCGCGGAAATTGTTGGCCGTCACGAAAAGCTTGTCCGAACAAAGCTTGGTGGCTCCATACAGATTAATTGGCGCTGCTGCTTTGTCCGTTGAAAGAGCCACTACCTTCTTGACGCCGGAGTCGATTGAAACCTCAATCACATTTTGCGCGCCGATGATGTTGGTCTTGACCGCCTCAAACGGGTTGTATTCGCAGGCCGGAACCTGCTTCAAAGCAGAGGCATGAACGACAATATCGATCCCCTCCATGGCGCGAAACAGACGATCCTTATCGCGAACATCGCCAATAAAAAAACGTATCTGGGGATACTTGTCCCATGAATAGATCTGGTGCATCTCGAACTGTTTCAGTTCGTCCCGAGAATAGATTACCAGCCGTTTGATTCCCGGGTATTTGCTAAAGACCATTTCGACAAATTTCTTGCCAAACGATCCGGTCCCACCAGTGACGAGTACAGACTTCCCTGTTAACATAAACGTACCTTTTTCTGGCTCCTGCTCGGGCAGTTAGTTTGGATTAAGGATCAAGCGGGGGACGTCAAACGTCAAGTTTAAATATTGAAAGCGGCATTGCTGCCGCACAGTATACGGGATGTTGTCCAGCCGGACCGGGCAAGCTAACTGTGGACATACTTAAAACAGGCCTCGCCTACTCACCGCTACACTGAATTGATAAATGATATTTTTTACTCTTGTCGACGAGCAATTGACCTGCCATAAGACACACGCAGAACATCATAAGCGAGCGGAGTCGAGAGGTGCAGGCACACCTGCTTTAAGACACAGGCTTACCTGCAAATCAGCTATCATGCAATTTGAATGGGAGGATGCTGACAATAAAAAAGTGGCGCCCCGCAGAATTGAACTGCGGACACACGGATTTTCAGTCCGTTGCTCTACCAACTGAGCTAGGGCGCCAACTTAAGACTCAACAGTTTTGAGTCATGCAATTTATCAGTAGTTCGGCCAAAGTCAATTGAATTTTAACGGCCTTTGATAAGGTGAGCCCGAGTATCGGCAGAAAAGAGCAGATAAAGCACTACCGCCGATGCCACCAGCAGCACATAACTTTCAACGCGAGCATATTTGAGCGGTGAGAAAACCACTACCAGCCCGTTGATAGCCACCAGCCCCTGCCAGCCCCATTTTCGCAACTCGGTAAAGCCGATCACGAACGAAACCAGGATCAAACCCAGCAGAAGAAACATAAACGGCTCAATCATGTCAGAGTAATTGCGGTCCAGAATTCCCAGGATGATCTTAACCACCCCGTAAATCAGAAAGATCGCCGAGAAGACAATCCCATGCCAACGAGCAATCTGGTAACTCATCGGACCTTTATCTTTTTTCTTATCAGTCATTTGCTTTTTCTCGCTCATTGTTTTTCTTCTCCCAGCAGTCCGGCACCGATAAACCCGGCGTCATTACCCAGAGCTGCCTTAACTACGCTCAGCTTTTCTACAGCCGAACCGAAAGCACGTTTCTTTATTTCCGAAGATATCGCCGAAAGCAATCCGCCGCCACCTTCCATGATACCTCCACCTATCACTACGGTATGAGGGTTGAGAAGGTTCACAATTCCCGCCAACCCAATACCCAGATAGACGGCTGTTTCATCGAGTACCTGCCGAGCCACCGGGTCATCCATCTTCTCAGCCTGAAACAGTTTTTTTATAGTCAGGTTCTCGACTGCCCCCTCAAGCACTTCTTCAAATGCAGGCGTTAATCCCTTTTGTATTAGCTCTTTAACGCGACCAGTAATTGCCGACGACGAACAGTACGCTTCGAGACAACCGACACTCCCGCACCGGCATTTGCGACCCTCGAAATTGATCGGGACATGACCCAACTCGCCCGCAGAGTAGTTGGCTCCGCGATAGACTTTGCCGTCAAGCACTATCCCCCCGCCTACTCCGGTCCCGACCGTCACACAGACAACCGATGGCGCCCCGGTGGCCGCTCCGAACCGAGTCTCGGCTAAGGCCATCGCGTTGGCATCGTTATCGACCCAGACGGGAAGGTTGAGACGTTCGCGAAGATTCGCCCCGATCTCCATCCCTTTCCACCCATCGATATTTGGACACGGTCCGATCACTTGGCCGCTGGAGAAATCAACCGCCCCCGGCGTCCCCACCCCGAGCCACTTCACTTCGTAATCTTCCTCGGCGGCCTGTAGCAGGAGTCGTTCGCCAATATTACTAACCAGATGCATCAACGGCGTCGCACCCTTGTGGGCGAGTGTCGGTCTTTGTTCACGATGAAGGACACGACCGTCGTGATCAACCAGCCCGAACTTTACGTTCGTGGCGCCAATATCAATCCCGGCATATACTGGTTTGTCAGACATCTATTCCATACTCATATCGTCGTAGTGATTCCTCCCGGTGAACCCGCACCCTGCCTTGACACTGGCGCACACCACCGGACTATTTGGCCCAAGTAACGAGTAGGTCACAATGTCTGTCAAGGTAAAACGGGGTAAGGGTGTCCGCCACATCTTCCGAAAAAAGTGATAGCATCTCCTGACAAAATCTGCTATAATATTCCCAACATGGGCTACGATTTGAAGAGACATGACAGGGAGGAGTAATATGGGATTTCCTCTTATAAGAATGAGAAGATTACGGCAGTCTCCGAATATTCGCAAATTGGTCAGAGAAACTTCACTTTCTGCCGATGATTTAATTCTTCCGCTTTTTGTTCGACCCGGCGTGGGTATAAAAAATGAGATATCTTCAATGCCCGGGGTATATCAGTTTTCAGTTGATACGCTTGTGGAAGAATGCAAAGCTTCGTTTGACGATGGTATCGGTGCTGTGATACTTTTCGGTATTCCGGAACATAAAGACGCAATGGGCACAGAAGCGTATGACGACAATGGGATTATCTCCGAATCCGTT
>DAOUUR010000169.1 GCA_030668045.1 bacterium | reverse complement strand
TATCCTGGCGGTTTATTACTGTCTGACCGGTCTGGGGTTGGTGGAGCACTTCTTGAGTCGGCTGAGAGTGTCGTTGGTGGTGAGAGTCCTCTTTTACATTCTGCTGTTCTTCTCGCAGCTATTGGGATTTTTTGCCGCCGCCTTGCTCGGATTGATTGATAGCTTTACAGACTGGAGAAAGACGCAGCAGATTCAAACGGTTGCCATGTAACCGTGCAAAAAAATAATTATATTGCCTGAGATTTGGAAAGGACATATCATGAAAGTAATATTGCGCGAAGACATAGAAGACCTCGGTCAGGCCGGAGAGGTCATCGAAGTAAAAAGCGGGTACGGACGCAATTTCCTGTTTCCCCGAAACATGGCCATCCCGGCGACTAAGGCTAACTTGAAAGCTATTGGCGAAGTCTCCCGTCAGAAAGATCAGCGTGAACGGAAGAATCGTCGGGAAGCCGACAAGATCAAAGAGAGTATCGAGAAACTGTCGATTTCAACCGAGGTTCAGGTCGGTGAAGAAGACAAGCTGTTTGGTTCAGTCACAAATGCCGACGTTGCCAAGCTTCTTGGAACCGAAGGTGTGACCGTTGACAAGCGAGCCGTGTTGATGGAAGAGCCGATCAAAGCTCTCGGCGTTTACACGATTCCGGTCAAGATCGCCAAGGATGTCACCGCGGACCTCAAACTGTGGGTCGTAAAAAAGTCGTAGAACGATGAACATGCTCGAGGTCAAGGTCGAGGGGTTGGCTCTCGACATGACCACTAACTCGCCGGTCGTGATTCTGGCCGCCGAGGGAGTGGACAAGGTGTTGCCGATCTGGATCGGCCATGCTGAAGCCTGGGGAATTGCAATGGAACTCTCAGGCATCAAGTCGGCCCGTCCGATGACATATGATTTGATTCGCAATATCATCGAGACACTCCAGGCCAATCTTGACCGAGTCGAGATCACCGAGCTACGCGAGCAGACCTTTTTTGCCCGCCTGCTTATTTCCAATAAGGATCAGAAATATGAGGTTGATGCCCGACCTTCGGACTCAATCGCACTGGCCCTGAAAAGCAAGGCGGGGATATTCGTCAACGAACAACTGTTTCAACTCAAGGAAGGTGAGCCGGGGCATAGCCCGAACATGGCCACCGACCCCGAGACACTCAGAGAGAGGCTGAGAAAAATAAACCCCGAAGATTTCGGGAAGTACCCTCTGTAGATGACTTTGAACCTGGCGATAAGAACGGCCCTTGTACTGGTCATCCTGGCCGCTTTTGCGGGAGCGATTTCGGCCCAGGAGATCAACGATGACCCGGAAGTAGTATCTCTCTATGCCCGGGGCAAGAGACTGATGCGTGAGGGTGCGTGGCTGGAAGCCTCCAGACTGTTCCAGTCTCTGGCCGGTCGATTCCCCACATCCAGCAATCTCGACCTCTTCGTTTTTCATCGCGCCAAAGCTGACCTCTATTTCGGTGACTACAGCGGCGCTATCGCCGGATACAAGTATTATCTCTCACGTTTTCCCGATGCTGCCGAACGATCCCACGCCAACTTTTTCCTGGGTAACGCTTATTATCTCAAAGGCGATGCCGGGCATGCGCTGAGCTACTATCTGGAAGCATATCGTATCGCCAATGACAAACGTCTCACGTCGCTTCTGGAATCTTCGATCCGCTACACCATTGAGAACGCGGTCTCGGTTAACCTCGGTAAGGCCGATTTTGAGCCGTTGTCCAAAGAACGAAAATGTTCGCTCATCAAGATCATTGTCGAGGCGCTTATCGACAAGGAGCAATACGATGTCGCCCGTCGTATCGCCGGGTACTGCGAAAATCAACTCGACTTTGGCAATCGTCTGGAGTACACGCCCGGAAGTTCGCGGGACGATTTTGAGGTCGCTATGGTGCTCCCGTTTTCCGGTGAGTTGCAATCGTTCGGTGAGGAGATATACAACGGCGCGGTGATTGCAGCGGAATTGATCCGACATGAAATTGGAATCAATCTTCATTTGAGCGCTTATGATACACGCGGTGAGGCAATCGAAGCTGCTCGAATTGTAGCTGAATTGTCAGACTCGCCAATTGACCTGACGATTGGCCCGTTGACAAGCGAAGCGGCTGCAGTTGCTTCGGCAGCTCTCAGTTGCGGATCAATGCCAATGATTATCCCAGCCGCCACACAGGCCGGACTGACCACCCTCTCGCCCACTTCGTTCCAGCTTTCGCCCAATATCGAACTGGAAGGCAGAGTGATGGCCGACTATGCGTTTAGTCGCCTCGGTGCCGACTCGGCGGTCATAATAACTTCCACGCGCTCGGAGCACCTGCGCATGGCTCAGGCTTTTGCCAGCCGCTTTGACGACCTCGGCGGCGAAGTGATCGCTATCCAGTACTACCGACCGCGAGACAATGATTTTGGACCACATATCCAGGATGTTAAGGCCATGATCCTGGGAACAGAACCGGACTCGACCTACTTCATAAGCGAAACCGGTGACACTCTTGAGTTCGACGGTCTCTCGGTCAGTGTCGACTGTCTGTTCATACCTGGAACACCGCAACAACTCAAACAGCTTCTGGCCCAGCTAAATTTCTACAACTTGAGCGGGACCTATCTCGGCACCGATGGCTGGGGTGATCGCGATGTATACAAACTTGGCGACAACGTTACCAAGGGAGCCATCTTCGCCTCGCCATTTCTCTCGACCGGACAGGGCATCGGCTACCTGAAATTCTCCGCCGCCTACGATACACGATTTGGCCGCCAACCGCAGCGACTGGCCAACTTAGGCTACGATGCCACCCGTCTGGCCGCTCTGGCTATCTCGCGGGGTGGATATGACCGCGTCCGTTTTCTTGATCGCCTGATGGAAACCCGCTCCCACGAAGGCGCCGCCGGGGTAGTAACTTTTGGGTCTCGCCGGGAGAATGTCGAGATGCCGCTCTACCGAATTGAAAATGAGCAGGCCGTGCCGTTCACTCCGACCGCAAACAGCGCCGAATCATCTCAATAAGTTACACCAAATCAGAACCGGCCCGCTTTCCCTTCCGATCACAATTGCTTATATTGAATCAAACTCAATTGAAGACTCTATAGAACGAAAGTACATTTATGGCAGAGAAGAATGTTGCAATAAGAATGGTTGTTGACGGCAAGGTCCGTGATATCAGCTTTGAAGAGCTGGCCCTCTCCAACAACCTGGCGCAGGAATCACTCGTGCGGTTGCTCATCGAAAAGGGTGTTTTCGAAGCCGACGAACTCCTCAAGATGCTGGAAACGGTCAAAAAAGAACGCTACCGTCACGCCGATGATGAGCCTAATGGATAAGCAGGAACAACAGGCCGCAACAAGCAACGCACCACCGGAGCAGACTCTCCTGCAATGGAGTTCGCACCCGATGCGTCGCCGTCCGATCGCGGCGGTGATGGTGACGGTTTTCATCTTTGTTATCAGCATTGTTATTTACTGGGCGATGGAGTCCCAGTGGTTTTCGGTCTTGGCTCTGGTTGTATTGTTTGCCTCATTAGCCAAGTTCTACCTGCCGACCCGGTTCACTCTGACCGACCGGAAAGTCGTCATCAAATCGACCACGCAAACAATCGCGAAGCCGTGGACGATGTTTCGCAGTTTCTATGCCGACCGCAACGGCCTTCTCCTCTCGCCGTTTGCCGATAAATCACGGCTGGAGAATTTTCGCGGTATCTATCTTATCTTCGGTGGCAATCGTGACGAAGTGATCCGCATCGTCGGTAAAAAGATTGCCGAACAGAAATCTGAAACCGCAACTTCCGAGGAGGCTGAAAAGTGAGTTTCTTCCGTGGTAATCTTGATCTCCCAGACCCCGACCACAACTCCCTGCCGGAAGAAGAGAACGCCGTGCTGGACAAACTGGCTCGCAAGGTCATAGCCCGTGGCATGGCAGTACCGGCGATTCTTTTTCTGGAATCAACCAAGCCGCTGAATTTTATTGCATCGCAGGTGCTGGTCTTTTTTGAACCGATCGTTCAATCAATCTTCTCGTTTAAGGACTACGACACGTTCCGCTGTGCGCTGGAGAAACGAGAGTCGATTGAAATCTTGCTACTGAAAATCGAGAAGTACGACGCCACGGAGTTGAGTCGCGAAAAGCGGATGAAGAAATTCCTCAAGGAAGAAAAGAAAAAGTGGAAATGGTATCAGCGCTGGCTGGGAATATTCACGCCAAAAGTTGTGCTTCCCGATGAAATAGCCAATCCCCCGGAAAACGACAAACCGTCAGACCAGTCCAAACCACCACCGGCCTGACCTGTAGCGATCTTTATATATCCAGATTCCTGACGTAACGAGCATTCTCTCGAATGAACTCGCTGCGCGGACCGGTTTCCGATCCCATCAAAATGGTAAAGAGATGGTCAGCCTCGGCGGCATCGTCGAGCGTCACCTGCAGAAACGTTCGCCTCTCAGGGTCCATCGTCGTCTTCCATAGCTGCTCAGGATTCATTTCACCGAGACCTTTGTACCGCTGGATCGACACGCCGCTCTTGGGCATCTTCTTGAGTGTCTTCTCTTTTTCGTCATCGCTGTAGACGTAGTGTTCGGTCTTACCATGGCGAAGCCGATACAACGGCGGCTGCGCTATATACATGTAGCCACGATCAATCAACTCTCGCATGTACCGGAAAAAGAACGTCAGCAGCAGCGTCCTGATATGGGATCCGTCGATGTCGGCATCGGTCATGATAACAATTTTGTGATACCTCACTTTGTCCGAATTAAAATCCTCACCAATACCACATCCGAGAGCGGTGATGATTGAACGAATCTCCGTGTTGCCAAGAATCTTGTCGATACGAGCTTTCTCCACGTTGAGGATCTTCCCCCGTAGAGGCAAAATTGCCTGGGTGCGACGGTCGCGACCCTGCTTGGCCGAACCACCCGCCGAGTCACCCTCGACGATATAAATCTCGCACTCCTCCGGCTCACGCATCGAACAGTCGGCCAGCTTCCCAGGCAACGCCGCCGAATCCAGAGCGGTCTTGCGACGTGTCAGCTCTTTGGCTTTGCGGGCAGCTTCGCGCGCCAGAGCAGCGCGGTTGACCTTATCAACAATCTTGCGGCCTATCGGCGGGTTTTCTTCGAAGAACGCCCCGAGCGTATCGTTGGTGATACGTTCGACCACGCCCCTGACTTCGGAATTGCCCAGTTTGGTTTTGGTCTGGCCTTCAAACTGGGGTTCGCGCACCCGGATTGAAATGACCGCCGTCAGACCCTCGCGGCTATCCTCGCCCATCATGCCGTTGGAGCCGTTCTTCTTCAGCAGGTTGTACTTGGAGGCGTAGTGGTTAATTGATCGCGTCAGGGCGGTGCGGAAACCGGTTAGATGGGTGCCGCCTTCAATCGTCGAGATATTGTTGACGTATGAGTGCACCGACTCGGAGTAACCATCGTTGTACTGGAACGCGATCTCGACCTGGACATCATCGAGAGATTTGGAAAAATGAACCGGCTTCTTGTGAAGCGCTGTCTTGTTCTCGTTGAGATACTCTACAAAAGCCGAAAGACCGCCCTTGTATTGGAACGATATTTCCTTATCGACCCGGGCGTCAATCAAATCAATCTTCAAACCCTGATTGAGAAAAGCCAGTTCGCGAAGACGCGATGCGATAATATCAAACTTGAATTCGATCTTGGAAAAGATTTCGTCGTCCGGGAAAAAACAGGTCGTGGTGCCAGTCATCTTGCGCTTGCCGGTTTTCTTCACCTTCCCCTGCGCCGTTCCACGTTTGTAATCCTGACGCCAGACATCGCCCTCACGAGTCACTTCAACCCAACACCACTCCGAAAGAGCATTGACAACCGAGACACCAACGCCGTGCAGACCGCCGGATACTTTGTAGCTGTCGTGATCAAACTTGCC
>DAOUUR010000264.1 GCA_030668045.1 bacterium | reverse complement strand
GCTGGCTTCACCGTCACTGTTGGTGGTGGCTGTGCCGAGAGTGGCTGCGGAGGCTGCTCACCGACAGGTTGATCTGTGCGTGGGGGCTACGGCGGTGGGCATTTTCGGCGACCCTACCGCATTCGACTTTTTTCTCAATCACGCAAATAAACCACAACAGGGTCTTGACATCGCAGGGCAGAGACGGTATCTATGCCGCAACTTATGACGTCAAAGAAGTGAGTTATTTCACTTGTCATATTTGTGAGTAATAGGAACCATTAATTCTAAAATCAGTTGAGGTTGCGGACAATGTCGAATTTTGTTGACACAATCATGGCCGATGTCAAGGCCAAGAATCCTGCTCAGCCGGAGTTTCATCAAGCTGTTCACGAGGTAGTATCTTCCCTCGCACCGGTGATGGAGAAACATCCTGAGTACAAAGAAGCAAAAATCCTCGAGAGAATCATCGAACCGGAACGCGTCATCATGTTCCGTGTACCGTGGGTTGATGATCGTGGCGTCATGCAGGTCAATCGCGGTTTCCGTGTTGAGTATAACAGCGCCATCGGCCCGTACAAAGGCGGTCTGCGTTTTCACCCGAGTGTCAATCTCGGCATCCTGAAATTCCTCGGCTTTGAACAAGTTTTCAAAAATGCTCTGACAACACTGCCGATGGGCGGCGGCAAAGGCGGCTCGAACTTCGACCCAAAAGGCAAGTCGGACCTCGAAGTTATGCGTTTTACCCAGGCTTTCATGAGCGAGCTATTCCGCCACATCGGACCGAACACCGACGTTCCGGCCGGTGACATTGGTGTTGGTGGCCGCGAGATCGGTTACATGTTTGGCCAGTACAAGAAATTGCGTAACGCCTTTGAAGGCGTTCTGACCGGCAAGGGACTCGGCTGGGGCGGCAGCCTCATTCGTCCGGAAGCTACCGGTTATGGCGCGGTTTACTTTGCAGAGGAAATGCTCAAGACTCGTGGCGAATCGTTTGACGGCAAGCGGGTTTCGGTTTCCGGTTCCGGAAACGTCGCCCAGTACGCCACCGAAAAGGTTAACGAACTCGGCGGCAAGGTCGTAACTCTGTCTGACTCAGCCGGCTACATTGTTGATGATGACGGTATCTCCGGTGAGAAGTGGGACTTCGTCATGGACTTGAAAAACGTCCGTCGCGGTCGCATCAAAGAATACGCGGAGAAGTTCAAATCAGCAAAATATTATGATGGTATCGGCATCTGGACCGTGCCGGTTGATGTAGCTCTTCCCTCCGCTACTCAGAACGAGTTGAACGAGGAAGATGCCAAGACGCTGGTCAAAAACGGCTGCATCTGTATCTCCGAAGGTGCCAACATGCCGTCCACTCCCGAAGCGGTCGAAGTATTCCTCGCGGCCAAAGTACTGTACGGACTGGGCAAAGCCGCAAACGCTGGTGGTGTGGCTGTCTCCGGCCTGGAGATGTCGCAGAACTCTCAGCGTCTTGCCTGGACGCGCGAGGAAGTTGACAAACATTTGCACCGCATCATGGTTGACATCCACGAAGCCTGTATGGGTGCTGCCGAGGCTTACGGCACACCGGGCAACTATGTCAATGGTGCCAACATCGCCGGTTTCCTCAAGGTTGCCAACGCGATGCTGGATCAGGGTGCTGTCTGATCTAAAAGTAACCATTGTTACCAATAGCGAGTGGAGCGACTATGTTCGCTCCACTTTTTTTTGTGCCGGTCAATTTAGTTTGACTGAATCTCAGGTCTGGATATATTCACGTGAAAACCAGCCCTATTGACAGGCTTTGATTATGAAGAAAGAACCGCAACTACGGCATTTTGAATCGAAGTTCATGAAGTTTGACTCGCTGATGCAGTTCCGAGTCAAACACATCCTGCTGGTTGCAAGTCTCTACGATTCTTACGTTCTGGAAGAAGATGGCCATGTTACCGACCTGATCTATCACGAGTACCTCGAGCTGAATCTGACTATCACGCCCCATGTATTCCGTGCCTCCAACGCCGCCGAAGCGCTGAAAATTATCAAAGAACGCGATATCGATCTGGTCATCATTTTCAAACGAGTCAGCGAGATTGATGTTGCCTCGTTCGGTCGGCGCGCCAAAACGATACGACCTAAAATGGCCGTAGTCCATCTTGCCTACGACCAGCGCGACCTTGAAACGCTCTCTTCAGAAGAAATGGCTGGCGTTATTGACGGTAGCTTCATGTGGACCGGCGATGTTCGAATTCTGCTGGCCATTATCAAGCTGCTGGAGGACACCGCCAATGTTCGCAACGACACAGCGTTGGTCGGCGTGCGGGTTATTGTTTTGGTGGAGGACTCGGTTCGGTTCTACTCATCATATCTACCGTTGCTATATACCGAAATCATGCAGCAGACACGCGGCCTGATGGCTGAAGGGCTGAACCTGACCGATCGACTGCTGCGAATGCGAGCCCGTCCGAAAATTCTCCTGGCGACAACATTTGAAGACGCTGAGAAGCTGGTGGAGCAGTACTCCAAGTATCTGCTGGCGATCATCTCCGACTTCCGGTTTCCTCGCGAGAAATCACTTGATGAAGAAGCTGGTCTGAAACTTGTACGCAAGGTACACACTACTATTCCAGGCATTCCGATCATCATGCAATCATCGGACCGATCCAACGAACAGATTGCTCACGATGAGAATGTCGGATTTGTCTATAAATATTCACCGACTCTTCACCAGGACCTTCGAGCATTCATTCTGGAACACTTCGGTTTTGGCGACTTTGAATTTCTGCTACCCGATGGCACCTGGATCGCCAGCGCCAGTGATTTTAAATCGATGGAGAAGTGTCTGGAACATGTCGATGAAAACTCGCTGCTCTACCACGCACGCCGAAACCACTTTTCCAATTGGTTGATGGCACGCACCGAGTTTGATCTTGCATCCCGACTCCGCCCCAAAAAGGTCTCCGAGTTTCAAGACACTACTTCTCTGAGACGCTACCTAATCGACACTTTCAAGAGATTCCGCCACGAGAAGCAACTGGGCTTAGTCAGCGATTTCTCCAGACGCCGGTTTGATCAGCAGAGTGATTTTGTTCGTCTCGGAGCCGGTTCGCTCGGCGGCAAGGGACGTGGTCTGGCTTTCATTAACGCTCTGATTCATCGCTACAAATTGTATAATTTCTTCGAAGGCGTAACACTGACAGTGCCGCCTACGGTAATACTGACAACCGATATTTTCGATGACTTCGTCCGCAAGAACCGCCTGCTCGAGATCGGTCTGAGCGATCTTCCCGACGATGAAATTGCAAAGAAGTTTACCGAAGGGAAACTTCACCGCGATGTTATCGCCGACCTTGGAGCGTTGCTTGACGTTTTCGATTACCCTCTGGCGGTGCGGTCATCATCGTTGCTGGAAGATTCGCACGTCCAGCCATATGCCGGTGTCTATGAAACGCACATGCTGTTGAACAACGATGCCCGCAAAGAGATCCGCCTGCGCCAACTCACCACGGCTATTAAGGTTGTGTTTGCATCGACGTACTTCAAGAATGCAAAAGCCTATCACGATGCCTGCGGGAACCGTGTCGAGGAAGAAAAAATGGCGGTCATCATTCAACAGGCCGTTGGTCGCCATCATGGTACACACTTCTACCCCAGTTTTTCCTGTGTCGGCCTCTCATACAACTACTACACGACTCACGACACCAGGCCCGAGGACGGAATTGTCTACGCGGCGCTTGGGCTGGGCAAAACAATTGTTGATGGTCTCAATTGTCTCAGGTTTTCACCCGATGAACCGGGGCGACTCTCTCAATTCCCCACAACCAAAGACCTGCTGGACCATTCCCAGCGCGAATTTTATGCCATTGACATGATGCGTTCCGATTTTGGGTCACAAATGACCAGCGACCAGAACTTGGCTAGGCTGCCAATCACTCAGGCAGACAAGGACGGTACTCTGGCGTCGGTATGTTCCACGTACTCTGCCGAAAATGATCGCATCTACGATGGCGTGCGTGCCGATGGTGTCAAGGTTGTCACATTCGCTCCGATCCTCAAGTCTGGAGTAATGCCGCTGGCTGAGATTATGAGTTTTCTGCTGAAGATGGGTAGCGAAGGACTCAACTGCCCGGTGGACATTGAAGTAGCCGCTAATCTAAGTGATGTCCCGTCTCGACCACACCAGTTTAATTTTCTGCAGATCCGCCCAATGGCCAAAGACAACGACCTTGCGACAATTTCAGCCGACGACGATGATCAATCTGACTTGATAGTCTCCAGTAATCGAGCCCTCGGCAACATGTTGGATCAGACGATTTACGATAT
>DAOUUR010000371.1 GCA_030668045.1 bacterium | reverse complement strand
TTTGAACAGCCTGATAAATTCTCGGACTTCCCAGACTTGTACCCGGAGGCCAACATCTCAATTGAGAAACAGGGCGAACGAAAACTGAACGATAGTATCAGCGAGGCGGGAGTGGTTGTCGGTATCAGTAGCATGGCTCTGATGATCGCTCATATCCTCGGAAAAGAGACGATCTCATACATACCGACCGATGAACGATGCGCCTTGCCCCTTCCACCGAAAAACTGTATAGGCAACCTTGATCAATTGAAAAATATCGGGAGGTCTCCTGTTGAGTCTTCCCAGTATAGTCCGGTCTTTTATCAGGAACCGGAGATAATGGATGTACTCAAAGCGATAGGATCGAATAAGAATGAAAATCGTCGCTACGATCGAAGCCCGGATGACTTCGAACAGACTACCCGGCAAGGTACTGCTACCGTTTCGGAGCAAACCATCGCTGGAGCTGATGATTGAGCGTGTTAGGCACGCTCGATATGTCGATGAAATAGTTGTCGCCACAACTGTTAACAAGGCAGATGATCCAATTATCGATCTCTGTGAGAAGATAGGCGTCAGTCACTTCCGGGGGAGCGAATATGATGTCCTCACCCGGGTTCTCGGTGCCGCTAGATCAGTCAATGCTGACTTCATATGCGAACTGACCGGCGACTGTCCGCTTATTGATCCCCTGATCATCGACGATGTGATAATCTCGCATCTTTCAGGAAATTTTGATTACACATCCAACAGCCTCTGGCGGCCATCGTTTCCAGTAGGTATGGACACACAGGTTTTTGCTACTGATGTACTGAAGCGCGTTTCAGAACTTACCGATGACCCAATTGATCGCGTCCACGTCTCGTATTTCATCTACAGCAACCCTAGACTGTTCCGGCTCAATGGCATTACAGCCGACCCGCAAGTATTCGGTCCGGATATCAGAATCACCCTCGACACGGCTGAGGACTACGAACTAATCGGGAAAGTCTTTAACGCCCTTTATCGGGACGGTGAGATGTTCTATGCAAAAGATATCGTCGCCTGGTTTCGGGAGAATCCGGAAATGCTGCAAATCAACAAGCATATCAAACAGAAGGCGGCCGAGGAAGGATGAGCAAGAAGTATCGAGCCGCGATCTTTGGGTGCGGTATGATCGGTGGTCTGGCCGACTCTCCCGGCGACCGGAAAATCATCACCCATGCTCACGCTTTCAAGCAGAGTGATCAATGCACTCTGGTTGCTTGCTGCGACACACAGTTGGACAATCTCGAAAGCTTCAAGAAACGATGGGGTCGTTCGATTCAATCATTCTCCGACTACCACGATTTAATAAGTAACGAACAATTCGAAATCGCCTCGGTAGCCACTGATACGGCTACGCACGCAGCAATCCTGAAAGAACTTTTGGCTTTGGACGGCGTTAAGCTCATCATTTGTGAAAAGCCGATTGTTGCTGACTTTGAACAGTTGCGGGAGATAGAGGAAATTCTTAGTGAGCATCAAGAGAAGACGGTGCTAATCAATTTTTCTAGAAGGTATGATCCCGGTTTTGGTAAACTGGCTGAGATAGTATCTTCAGGCGCTCTAGGTCGGCCCGAGTATTTCTCCGGTGTGTTCACCAAGGGTTTGTATCACAATGGCTGCCATGTGTTGGAATTGCTTGAGTGGTTTTTTGGTCCTGTCGCAGAAGTTACGGTCAATGCGAATACTTTGTTTGACGGTGACAGCTACGGTTGTTACTATCTGGAGATGGAGCGATGCGCTGGAACTCTGGCTAACAGCCGAGGTGATGAGTTCTCGATTTTTGAGATGGACATGCTTTTCCAGCACGGACGTATTCGCATCGCCGAGTCAGGTCATCGCCTTCAGATAGACAGACCAGAGGAATCTGAACTGTACGAAGGCTACCGGATGCTTTCCGATATTCACCGGCTTGAGGACAGCTTGCCCCAGTCGATGGCTCATGTTCTGCAGTATGGATGCGATGCGCTTGAGGAAAAGAAATCAAACGCCAGAGATGTATTGGCAGCTCATCTGGCCTTGTCGGGACGGTTGCTCCGCCTGCGCGACAGGCTGGCTGCGGGAGAGACGAAGATTAGATTTGACCGGACATAAAGGATCAATAATATGAGCGTGCTGGCAATAAACGGTGGTATGAAAGTTCGAGAGAAACCATTTCCGGCATACCGCGTGATCGGTGAGGAAGAGAAACAAGCGGTTATGGAAGTTCTCGATTCAGGTGTGCTGTCGCGTTATCTCGGCTGCTGGCACGATGATTTTTATGGTGGTCCCAGAGTCCGGCAGCTTGAAAATGAATGGGCTGACTATGTTGGAGTAAAGCACGCCATAACAGTCAATTCCTGTACTTCAGGGTTATATTGTGCCGTCGGCGCCTCCGGCATTGGACTTGGTGACGAGGTTATAGTCTCTCCGTATACGATGTCTGCTTCGGCAGTAGCTCCGTTGATTTACAACGCCGTTCCTGTTTTTGCCGATATCGAACCCGACTATTACTGTCTTGACCCAGCTTCGGTGGAGGCGTGTATTACCGATAGAACGCGGGCCATTATTGTCGTCGATTTGTTCGGGCATCCGTTTGATCACGAAGTGATAATGTCAATAGCGCATAAATACAACTTGATTGTGATCGAGGACTGTGCCCAGGCGCCGGGGGCCAGCGCCAATGGCCGGATGGCCGGGACGCTTGGTGATATTGGTGTATTCTCTTTGAATTATCACAAGCACATACATACTGGTGAAGGGGGCGTTATTGTTACCAATGATGACGTGCTCGCTGAGAGAATGCGTCTCATCCGCAATCATGCAGAAGCTGTTGTCGAAGCAAAAGGTGTGACCGACCTGAACAACATGATCGGTTTCAATTATCGGATGACCGAAATCGAGGCGGCCATTGGTTCGTGCCAGCTAAGAAAACTTGATGATCTTCTCAACGATAGGCAACAAAACTGTGCTCATCTAAACGAGAGACTGAAGGCAATACCGGCAATTACGCCACCTGACACCCGCAGCGACTGCACGCATTCCTTCTATGTTCATGCTCTCAAATTTGATTCTGAGATGGCCGGTATTAGTCGGGACAATTATATCAACGCTGTCAGGGCGGAGCTGCCGGTCACCGAACTTCGCGAGAAGGAGGGCGTTCTTCTCGCCTGTGGATATGCACGACCACTGT
>DAOUUR010000500.1 GCA_030668045.1 bacterium | reverse complement strand
GGCAGGCTCAACGAGGTGACTCGGCGGGGAATGTTTCGGGGTGGTCAGACAGCGCTTTCTTCCGACTGGACTATGAAGCACCGGCTGTTCCGACTCTCCAATGGCCTTATGACGCCTCCAGTGAGGGCGGACTCGGTGTAACCTTTAAATGGTCCACTGATGAGCCACCGGAGTATGAGGAATCGCCCGAGTCGTACTATATTCAGATCGCAACCGACCAGAATTTCTTCTATCCTGTATATTCAAGTGCTGTCGCCGACACATTCCTGCAACTTGATGAGACACACTTCACTGTTGGCCAACAATATTTCTGGCGTGTGAAGGGCAAGGATGATCTCGGCCATCAGTCGTCGTATCAGAGTCAACCGTTCAGTTTCACTTTTCTCGGATTTGTTTGTGGCGATGCCAACCTGAGTGGCGATGTCAATGTATCGGATATTACTTTCCTAGTGGAATTCCTGTTTGGAATCCCGAACGGCCCGGCGCCCGATCCATTCTTGGCCGGCTCGATTAATGGTGATCAGTATGTAAATATCTCTGATGTAACATATTTAGTTGAGTACCTCTTCGGGATCCCAATTGGACCACCACCGATCTGTGCCTTCTAGAGGCAACACTCTATTTCCGATTTTACAAGAGGCCAACCATCTGGTTGGTCTCTTTATTTATTGTTACCACTTTTTGCTTCTTGCCTATGGTGTCACCTATCTTCCAGATATATATTGATTAGTTATGGATTGGTTTGGATCACAAAAGAAAACCGAGGCTACATCATTTGCCCCCCAGCGTCATTCGATGGTTGAGAAACAACTTATGCGCCGAGGCATCCAGAACGAAGCAGTGCTTGAGGCTCTTGGCAAGGTCCCCCGGCACCTCTTTGTACCGGCGGCCAACCGCCATGAAGCGTACGACGACACCCCGGTACCGATCGGCCACGGCCAGACAATTTCCCAGCCGTACATCGTTGCCTCAATGACCGAAGAAGCCCGACTTGGACCGAGTCATCGTGTCCTGGAAATTGGTACCGGCTGTGGGTACCAAACTGCTGTCTTGGCCGAAATCGTCGGTGAGGTTTTCACAATTGAGATAATCACCGACTTGCATCGCATAGCGACAGATCAGCTAAGATCGCTTGGGTATACCAATGTGACGGCTCGTGTAGCAGATGGTTCACTCGGTTGGCCTGAGCACGCGCCGTTCGACGCTATCATCGTCACTGCCGCTGCTCCGGTTGAACCGTCGATTCTCGCTGAACAGTTGAAACCGGGCGGATGTATGATCTACCCGCTGGACCACGAACGAGCAGATTATCAGGAGTTGATCAGACTGCAACGGACCGACAAAGGATACCAGCGGGAGACACTCTATTCTGTTCGGTTTGTTCCGATGCAGGGTTCGATCCGCAATATTCCCAGATAGTGGTGTTCACTCACAAGACAAGACAGTCCGACATCGCAGCTACTTGACCACCTCGCATAAGAATGCCGCAAAGATTGCCGCAGGGGTTCCAATCGCATACCCCATCAGCGCCATCAGAACCGACACCGGCACCAGCACCGGATTATGAACAGCAGCAACTATTGGTGCAGAGGCGGCCCCGCCGATGTTTGCCGCCGATGCTATCGCGGCGGTATGAACATCGACCTTGAACAAGCGAGCTGCTCCAACCAAAACAGTCCCATGTATGAAAATCCAGACATACGAACCCAGCAGGAACCAGAACACTGCAGTGCTCAGATCAGAGAGGTCAGCCTTGGCACCCATGCGAGCGACAAACAGATAGACCAAAGCCATCGCCAGTGCGTGCGATCCGGGAATGCGCGAGGCCGGCGTAAACGATAGCCCCAGCCCAAAGACCGTCACCAGGAGGACCTTGTACGTATTCGTGGTGAGGACAGCTCCCATCGGAGGGATCATTCCGGCCAGCCAGATTGCAAGAGCCGTCACCGCGAATCCAATAAAAGCCAGATAGAGAATGTGTCGCATCTCTACCTGTCCTTTCTCCAGAGTCAGCTCACCAGCAGCTTTTTTCATCGCTTCCACACGCTCATCAGTAATACCGGTGAACCGGTTAAACCGGCTGGCTATGTTTTTGGAGGCGAGCATGATTGGCAGCCAGATCAAATATACGGCATTGTCGGCGATGACCGCATAGCCGAAATCTAACGCACTTTCATCCATCTCCAGAGCATGAGCCACTGCCGCCATGTTGCCAGTCCCGCCAATCCAGCTTCCGGCGAGAGCTCCAAACCCCTTCCACGCTTCGGGACCGAGACCATGC
>DAOUUR010000314.1 GCA_030668045.1 bacterium | reverse complement strand
GACCATCACAACTTTCCCTGCGGAGAGTCCCATGTCCTCAAGCGCCAACATGAAAAACGAGGGCGACGGTTTCCCGATCACAGTTGCTATCTTGCCGGTGCAGTATTCCAACCCGGCCACAAACGCACCCATGTCGATTCTCAGGCCATCCTCGACCTGCCAGTAGCGACCCTTGTGCAATGCGACCAGTTCGGCACCGTTGATAATCAGATTGAACACTTTGTTGATCAGATCGTAGTCCCAGCGTTTGCCGACATCGCCAACGACAACATAATCCGGGTTTGTCTCGGAGATCTGAAACTCTGCAAAATCTTTGAGGGGATCATCGGTCAGCAGAAACAAACAGGTCGGTTTCCCCTGATGGCGAAGATACATCACGGCGGCCGTTGTAACAGAGAGAATTTCGTCTTTTTGGATTGGCAGGCCAAGACGTGTCAGCATGGCATGGAGCGTACCGAGAGATTTGGTGGTTGTATTGGTCGTAAAGCGGCAGGGGATGTTTTTTGATTTAAGATGTTCTATCGCCTCAGCCGCACCCGGAACAATCCGGTCGCCCACATAGAGGACACCATCGAGATCAAATAAAACCCCGGCTGCTTTCTTCAGCAGTTTGTGGGGCACCGATCAGGCCAGTTTTTCAAGCAGCGATTGATCTATATCAAAATTCGACCAGATCTTCTGAACATCGTCGATTTCTTCGAGAAGCTCATACATTTTGAGCATCGAATTGGCTGCTTTTTCAGTGCTGAGCTTGACAAAAGTTTCCGGCCGCATTATGACCTCAGTGGAGACCATCGGTATGCCCTTAGCTTCGATAGCCACTCGCACTGGTTCCAGGCTGTCGGGGGTAGTGATTATTTCAAACACTCCTGCCTCGGTTATGATATCCTCCGCACCAGCATCCATAGCGATTTCCATAATCGTGTCTTCGTCCCCGACCTCCAGGTCAACCGTCACTACGCCGCACTTCTTGAACATCCACGCCACACATCCCGCCGCTCCAAGATTCCCTCCGTACTTGGTAAGGATATGTCGAATATCGGCAACGGCACGGTTCTTATTGTCGGTGAAAACTTCCAGAAAAAGCGCCACTCCCCCCGGCCCGTAGCCTTCGTAGATTACTGCTTCGTACGTCACGCCGGGTAAATCGCCGGTACCTTTCAGAATACCGCGCTTGATATTATCCTGCGGCATGTTGGCAGCTTTGGCGCTGGCTATTGCGGTTCGGAGCCGCGGGTTACCTTCGGGATCGCCACCACCTTCACGAGTTGCTGTTGTCACCTCTTTTATCAGACGGGTAAACGTCCTCCCGCGCTCAGCATCGGCCTTACCTTTTTTCCGTTTAATCGTCGCCCATTTGCTATGACCGGACATGCGAGTCTCCTATGTTTTCAACACCACGACATCCACTTAGGAACCAACCCCAAGTAAATGCATTTTTGGATCAAGCGCAAGAAGTATAGACAGGTCGAGTGCCTCCGGAATTGGAACTGAGAATCGCACCCTGCTACTTGTTGCTTTTGAGTGCCTGCCTGGCTAAATTAACCCCATGTCCTCGATATTCACCCGCATAGTCAACCGGGAACTACCTGCGAAGATTTTTCTCGAAGATGAGCAGGTCATTGTGATCGAAGATATTCGGCCGCGCTCACCGGTCCATTTGTTGATTATCCCCAAGACCGAGACCACAAATTTCTACGAAACGCCCCTTGAAACCCTCAGCATGCTCAACGAGTATGTCAAGAAAGTCGCCGCCATGCTCGAAATAGACGATCATTTTCAGGTTGCTATCAATAATGGGTTAGGGCAGGAAATTGACCACCTGCATTTCCATTTTCTTTCGGACCGGGGAGCCGACAAGCTACAATTCACACCGATCGGCTAACCTGAGACAAGATCAGTTATTGAGATAGTTCAAGGTAATGAACACGCGGCTATCATTGCGAAGCGTGTAGATCAGATCGTTGTCGCCGTCACCATCAATATCACCGGCAATCACCGACCAGGGCAAGTTGCCCGTCTCCCGAGTGAAGTGCTGATGGAAAAAGCCGTCACCGGCATTTCGGAAGATGCTCATGTCGTTTGATTCTTGGTTGAGGACGACCAGATCAAGATCGTCATCAATGTCAAGGTCGGTCACACAGAGAGAGTGTGGCGCTGTACCTACTTCGACTTCTTCATGCGGGAGCAATTCGCCCGTTCCCGTGTTAAACAGGATCGAAACAGAATTTGAGCCGAAATTGGCCGAAAACAGATCAGGGAAACCATCACCATTAAGATCACCAGCAACAACAGCAAGCGGCTCCTCGCCAACCTGATAGGCCACCACTCCCGGGAATGTACCATCGCCGGCGTTTAGCAACACACACACCTCACGGTCATTGCGACTGGCTGCGGCAAGATCGAGCCAGCTATCGCCATTTAAATCCACCACACACACCGACCAGGTGCTGTCGCCTGTTCCGTATTTGACCGGATCTGCAAAACTGGCGTCGCCATTGTTGATAAATACAGCCAGTTCGTGATCATTGCGATTGGCCGTCACCAAATCATTAAACCCGTCGCCATCAAGATCGGCCGCCTGGATGGACCTCGGCCCGTTGCCGACCGGAATGATCGTTGGCGTCCCAAAAGTTCCATCGCCGTTGTTGAGAAGTATCGACATATCATCGGAAACCAGGTTTGCCACCGCGAGATCGACATAGGTATCACCGTCGAGGTCCTTCACCACCGCCACACGTGGAAAACGGCCCAGCGTTTCGTAACGCACAGCATTACTCATGTTGCCGCTACCGTCGTTAATGAACACATTAACGGAGTGAGTGTTGACCTTGACCACTACGATATCCAGATCATTATCGTTATCAACATCACTCAGCGAGACCTGACGGTTGTCGTCGGATATCGGAACCGTCTGCAGGGTCGTCAGCCCAACAAACATCGGCGTAGTTGATCCGATCGCAACATTTGAGAAATCGGAACTACCACCAACCTCATCGACCGCCTTGACCCCAAAGTAGTACTTGACTGTCGAGAACAGACCATTAACCTCAAACGTCTCCTCCGTACCGACAGCTCCCGGTGTTGGTTCGCCCTCGGCACGGGAAGCAACTCTCCAGTTTGCCTCGGTGAGAGGGGCATCAAGATATCGAACATCATAGAGGGAAGATACACCTGAGAGGCTGTCATCCCCGCTGGCTGTCCAAGTGAGAGTCGCGGAGAAGGTGCTGCTGTTGATTACCGCCAGATCAGTAATAATTGCAGGAGCGATATTGTCAACGGTCACCGTGATCTCATCCTCTCCGGCAACAAAGCCACCCCATTCGTAGGCTACCGCCTTGAGAGTGTGCGCAGTGGTGCCGGTGTATTCGGTAGTGATCCACTCGAACCCCCATGGCGCATAGTAGTCCTGAGAACACAGCACACCGTCGGCAAAAAACTCAACTTTGACAATTCGCTTTTCCGAGTTAACCGCCGCCGTGACAAATACCGTATCGGCGACCGAGCTGTTGTTGGTCGGCGAAGATACTTCGATAGTGAACGGACCGTTATCCGGAGCCAGCGGTTCCGGTTCGTCGGTGCATGACGAGATCAGAGTTGAAACTGCGAGTAGTACATGAATCAGTATCACGGATGTCAATCGACGGCACATTTTTTATTTCCTCTTTCTTTGGTCCTGGCTGTTGGCGGCAAAGCTTTATATATTATGAATAATGCTGGCGCTTGTCAAGACCGGACCACAATCGTCTTGACAGCCCACGATTTCGGTGTATATTGTAGACGGTGAGTGTTTAGGCTGTCCCTGAAGT
>DAOUUR010000130.1 GCA_030668045.1 bacterium | reverse complement strand
GGGAGCTCAAACTTAGAAGCTGGTCTTGCCAGTGGCCTGTTAGTCGGCAGTTGGCAGGACGAGACTTTATAGACTGACTACGCACGTAGAAGACCACTTGACACTACTCTCGGACGGGGGTTCGATTCCCCCCACCTCCAATTCATTGTGGCGCAATAGGTTAATTAAAATGCCGCGCCTATATCCCCCAATAACACCGAATAATGTGACACCAGTTTGGTCACAGGTTAGCCCACCGATCAATTTAATGTGACAGCATTTTCAACAGATAAGTGTATTTGAGAGCCATTTTTCTGGCACGTTGTTCGTTGTCCGTCGCACCGGCATGCCCCCCTTCGGTCTCCTCCCAGTAATACACCTTGTTACCCAGTGCTTCCATGCGAGCCGCCATCTTACGGGCATGTCCGGGATGTACCCGGTCATCATTGGTCGAAGTCATAAATAAAACGTCGGGATACTCGATCCCTTCGCACAGATTCTGGTACGGCGAGTATTTCTCGAGGAAAGCCCGTTCTTCGGGGATGTCGGGATTGCCGTACTCGCCCAGCCACGCAGCTCCGGGAGGGAGTTTATGAAATCTCAGCATATCCAATAGAGGGGACTCACAGACGACCGCGTTAAACAGTTCCGGCTTTTGAACAACGACCGCTCCTACTAACAACCCGCCGTTACTGACACCTTCGATTCCAAGATATCGCGGCGATGTGATTTCTCGAGCGATCAGATCTTCCGCGATGGCTATGAAATCATCAAAACAGTTCTGTCGGTTTTCCAACAGGCCAGCTTTGTGCCATCGGGGTCCAAATTCCTCGCCTCCTCTGATGTTGGCCAACACATAGACGCCCCCTTTTTCAAGCCACAAATTTCCGAGTATACCGGAGTACGTGGGAATCTGCGAATACCTAGCACCCCCGTAACCGTATAGCAGAGTCGGATTGCTTCCATCGAGTTGCATATCTTTTGGCGCTACGATAAAGTAGGGGATAATGGTGCCGTCTTTGGAAGTAGCGTGGAGCTGGTCGATTTTGAGGCCTGTCGCGTCAAATTTCGCAGGCAGCGACTTGACCTCTTGCGGCTCGGCGCTCGGGTCGGAAAAATAGAAAAGTTTGGTGGGGTTGAGAAAATCTTCAAACCAAACCATCATGTTGTTTCCCTTGAAACTGGTTGCTTGGATACCAACCGAACCAAATTTCGGCAGAGCGATCTCATCAGGCACCCATTCCTTGCCCAATTCGGTATCTTTAAGTGAATAGTAGAGAATCTTTCCAGTCACGTTTTCCAGGAGGTTGACAAGCAGATGATCTTTGGTGGAGGTGACTGATTTTACCGTACTTTTCTCATTCGGCGTATAGAGGACTTGGATTTTTGATTTGAGATCATCGGAGCGGAAATCGGTTGTTTTGATAGCTATCAGCGAACCCTCGGCAATTCCAAGCCAGTCCGAATGAAGCCTGGCCATGATATACCCCTTGAGGAAAGTCCTGATGACGGCATCGGCGGGAATTGGTATTTCAAAGAGTTTAAAATCCTTATCGACAATCCAGTTTTTCCACTCCCAGGTAGATATACTACGATGCAAGACAAGAGTATTTTCTTCTTCGCCCAGAACCATCTGGCCCCATACGAAGACATCACTTTCTTCTCCAGCCAGTATGGTTTTGGCCTGGTCCAGATCAGTACCCCGTTGCCACAGTTTGACAATTCGAGGGTACCCCGTGGAGGTGAGCGAACCTTCGCCAAAATCGGTGCCCACAATCACCGTGTTGACATCATACCAATCGACAAAGCATTTTGCCTCCGGAAGATAGAATCCGTCCTCTACAAAAGTTTTGCTCACAAAGTCAAATTCCCGCGTTACAGAAGCGTCCTTGCCCCCTCGTGAAAGAGCAACGAGACCGTGGTTGCAATCCGGATACAAATAACTGGTCCCTTGGTAGACCCAGTTTTCCCCTTCCTCTTTGTTGAGCTGGTTGATATCAAGAACCGTTTCCCACAGGGGATCGGCCTTTTGGTATTCTTCTAATGATGTTCTTCGCAGGACACCGCTGACATTCTTATCATCCCGCCAGAAATTATAGATATGGTTCCCCTTAAACGAGCCGTAGGGAATACGATCTTTATCATTGAGCAATTCAGTTGCTATTTCAAAGGCAGGTTGATAATTTGGATCGCTCACCAATTCATCCAAAGTTTGAGTATTGTGCTCACTAACCCATTCCAGCGGTTTTTCGCCCTCGATCTCTTCGAGCCAGAGAAACGGATCTTCGACAGTTAAGAGTGATTCTTGGGCCATTACTATTGCCGGCAGTGCTGTCACCAGTAAGCTGATTAGTACCAATAATGTCTTGAAGAATGTCATAACTTCTCCCGAGAGTTATAGATTATATTTATCGCATTTCACTCAGATGCAACACACTCCTGTCAAGACAGATTATATATTTTTGACTATTATATCAAGCGCTTAACCGGACAATTGATCGAACCCGAGCAAGTAGACTAGTCAGCGGCCACTATAGCCTAGGCCTCGATCTCCACCAGCTATTCTTTGTGACTAAGCTACTAACTACCACCATCATACTGGCCCGGGCGAATCGCTCCAAAAAAGCCCTGTCGCCCGCCCAACCGACCCCCGAACCACATCTTCTTGCTCGTCAAAATTACCTCCATTCTCGCGGATTTGTGGAGCCCCAAAAGTGGTCACAATTTGGTCACAATAGAGTGTAAGTTTTTGTGTCACAACGCGAGTATGGGCGTCAACCAGGCTATGCCTGTCTCCCAATAACACCGAATAACGTGACAACGTTTTAGTCACGATTTGAGTACACTCCTCAAATTGATGATGTGCCAGATTGTCAAGAAACCTTTCTTTTCTTGGATACTGAAATATATCTGTTAGATTTGAACCGTCCTCACCGATTAGTAGGAACATAGGAACATGAGCGATAATAAGGAAACTGCTATGTACCACCTATCAAGGATCATTTTTATCATCATTTGTCTTGCAGGTGCTATTGTTACGGCCGAAGTGCCCCAACTTATCAACTACCAGGGGCGCTTGACTAATCCTGATGGTTCTCCCGTCGTAGACAACAATTATCAGATAGCGTTTGCGATTTATGATCAACCAACGGGTGGAGCCGTGCTCTGGAGCAATTCGCCGCAGACGGTGTCCGTGGAGAACGGGTTGTTCACGTATCAGCTTGGCTCAGTATCCTCTCTGCCAGACAGTCTTTTTAGGTTAGACACACTTCGCTGGTTGGGAATTGAAGTAGGAGGTGAGCAGATTACGCCACTCAGCAAGTTCACTTCGGCTGCATATGCCTATCATTCTCTGCGTGCCGATACAGCATCTTATGCGCTGTCGGGCAGTGGCGGCTGGGTGAACGCGGGTTCAATAGTTTCGCTGGCGACTTCTCATGACTCTGTAGGTGTTGGAACGGCGAACCCGAACGGTCGGCTTGATGTATTGGGAGACGCTCATTTCAGACGTGAAGATCGACCCGAGGATAGGATAACTATGAACGTATCAGAAGGTCCGGTCGGTTTGCATCTTCGGTCAGGTTCGACACACGGTACACCCTTGATTGACTTCGCGAACGACGCAACAACGGACTTTGACGCGCGATTGGCCCTGGTGGCGGATAGCGCCATGTGGTTATATGGAAAACCATATGTGAATCTCAAATTGGCCGGCAACCTTCTCGTGGAAAGAACTCAGTCAACCGGGACTGAGGCAACTGAGGAGTTGGATGGGATAAGGTCCTACTATACATATCAAGGTACCTCAGCAGACCCCTATACGTATCAGGGATCCGCGATACATGCGACCGCTATAATTGGCGGCAATTCAACCAATCCAGTGGGAACAGTACACGGCATTAGCAGTCAAGTGGTGATGATGGAATCCGGGAATTCATATAATGAAATAACGCCGCTGTTTCTTAGTTGTAATTCTCTTGAATCGAGTCGTCTCTGGGGAGTCGATCTCAGTGTTCACGGTCCGGTGAGTACCCAGGCCAATCTTATTCAGGGGATCGTTAATTTCGTCAACAATTACAATGCCGCAGACATTCCGTATGGGTCATTCGGGATGTCCGTTGTCACAAAGCCTGGAGGCGGGGCTTCCGCTTCATCGGAGCAAAATGCGGCCCAGACCTATCCTCTGGATGTGGGACTGGCCATTTCAGGCAAAAGCGGTGACGGCGTAACTCAAACGGAGGGCTACCGGGTGGCCCTGCAAGTGGGTGGTAGCGCCAGTGGATGGATGTCACCGGGGGAACGTTCTGTTTTGGGAACAGGAATCCTTGTAAGTGATGTGCTCGAAGCCGGTGCGAGGTTCGAAAACTTCCACTTCTCTACAACTCCCGCACTATCAATTGACATTCCATATGTTATGGAAATTACGGACAGTGACAGCGCCAAGTGGCTTCTTTCTCGTGAAGGCACCGATGCAGATGCGTCCTTGCTTCTTCGTGATCAGACAGAAACAGATGAGTGGTGGTGGGGTGCTTTTGCCGGGGGCGATAAGAGGTTGAGTTTCCAGAATGACCGTATGGTGGTATTGAGAGATGGCAATGTGGGTATTGGGTTGATTAACCCAGCGAATATCCTAACAGTTGAACAATCTTCTGTGACTGATCCAATTGCCGATGGCTGGACGACGTATAGTTCGCGAAGATGGAAAACGAATATAGAACCCGTTGAAGGAGCGCTGGAGAAGGTACATCGGCTGCGCGGGGTATCTTTTGAATGGAAATCAAACGGGAAGCGCGACATCGGATTGATCGCAGAAGAGGTAGGTGAGGTGATCCCGGAAGTGGTGGAATACGAGGCCAATGGGACCGATGCCAAATCGGTTGATTACGCGCGGTTGGTGGCGCTGTTGATCGAGGCTACGAAAGAGCAGCAGAAAACAATTGAGAAACTCGAAGGGCAAATAGTTGAGCTACAAGAGACTGTAGGGAGAATGTAATTACTCTATGCGCTGCTTTAGGAATACGCTGCCGACAGTGAGACACGGCAGCCAATAATAGCCAATAAAAACAATCGCAATTTGATAACAATTGAGTATAATTCTCTGTGCTACAACGCGAGTATGGGCGTCAACCAGACTGTGCCTGAGTCAGGTTATACCTGAGCCAGGTTGTACCTGTTCGATTCCCCATCTCCACTTTGTTGAGCCATTCTGATCGCGAAGCGAAAAATGTTTAACCGAAAGGAGTCACTTCATGGGTGACAAAGGCGGAAAAAAAGACAAGGCAAAGAGTCAGAAACAGAAGAAGAGTAAAGACACACAAAAGGCCAAAAAGAAGCAAGATAAGCAACCGAAAAAGACTCAGTGAAAGGAATCCGGAGCCGATAAGAAGCGGTTACAATTTGGTCGCAATAGGGTGTAAGTCCTTGTGCTACAAGGCTAGTATGGGGTTCGATTCCCCCACCTCCATTAAAATAATAAGCCGTTGCATACCACATAGTTACGACATCGACAGGTTCGGTGTATTGAACCTCCCCCGGTTTAGTGGACACATCGAGAAGATAGAGTTAACTTCTATCAGTGCCACCGGTCGGGTTAAAACCGTCCACTGCGGGTCGGGTCAAAACCGGCCAGGTTAATGTTCTGACATCGTTATCATGATGCCGTTTTCTCCTTTTGACAAGTCTTATCTTTCTTGTCTGTAGTATCTTCCCTTCCTGTCTTATCTTTCTTTCCGTTCTGGTTGTTCTGGTAAGTTTCTCTGTTCATTCTTGCCCGATCTTTGAGCCTGTAGCTCTTGCCTGTAATCTGGATGATTTCAGCCCGGTGCAGGATGCGACTGGTGACCAGAAGATGATCCCGAGCGCGGGTGCAGGCAACATAGAGCAGGTGACGTTCCGTGTTATAGACCTCTTCCAGATCAGTGTCGTCCGTGACCGTCTCGATTCGCTCCTGTAAAGGTATAACCTCGTCATCACAGGCTGCTGACAAGACCAGCCTAATTACTACCGTATAGAGAATCAACAAGAGTTCGGCAACAAGCCCAACTCTTGACATTACCCCAGAGCGGGGCCACTTTAAGGGTGGCTTGCCACTTTGAGGGTGGCTTGCCACTTTGAAGATAACTGGTCACCCGCGGATTTCAAACATGTTGAGCTGTGCTCGGGTGGCGGGAGAGTACCAGATATCGAGAAATTCCGTTATTGAGGCTGTGTCACGCTTCGTCATTTCCTCAACAATCGGGCCTCGGAGCAGACGTTTCAGGCTTGCGAAAGCCGGGCCGCTTCGGGTGGCAAAATCAACCGCCAACTCCTGGGCGGCACGCGCGAGACTGGCCTCTTCATCGACCACCATATCAACCAGCCCTATCGTGCGGGCTTTCTGCGCGGTGAGCATCGCCCCGGTCAGCAACACTTTCTCGGCGTTGCGCCCTCCGACCAGATATTTCAACATGGCGACAGTGGATGCAAATATGCTCGCCCCGAACGTGACTTCGTTGAGCCCGATTTTGGCTTTGCCGGTCACCATCAGGCGATAGTCGCACAACATCGCCAGAATACACCCCCCGGCGGTGGCGTGACCGTTGATCGCAGCGATAATCGGTTTGGGGTACGGAAACAAATAGGCGCAAAACGATGTGAAGTTGACTAGGAATTTCTCGAATTGCTCCCGCGAATAATCGCAGAATTCCGGGACATCGAACCCATACGAAAAGAACTTGCCGGTGCCGGACAGAATCACCGCTTTGGTAGTGCTGTCTTTTTCTAATTGCTCAAAAGCGGCACGAAGCTCATCAACTACCTCGCCATTGAAAGCATTGACCTTACCGCGACTGATGGTAACAATAGCGAT
>DAOUUR010000467.1 GCA_030668045.1 bacterium | reverse complement strand
TCGCCAAGGTTGACAAAGAACTCCTCTTCGGTCGAGTAGAATCGATCGTAGCTAATGGGCCATATTTCGAGATTGGAATAGGTGTGAAGATTATGTGCAATGACAAACTCGTGCGCTTGAACAAAATCCCGGATAACTGCTGTCTCCGGCTCTGAGAAGGGGGAAGTTCCGCGGTACGTTTCTGAACTGGGATCATCCGATGACCCGAGGTTATCATAGGCCCACATATAACTGTAATTACGATTGAGATCGACACCATAGCTACCGTCACCGTTGTCCCGACGGTTCTTCCGCCACATCCCGCCTCCCGCAGGATCCTCCACCTCATTATAGTAATATCCATCGGGATTGACCACCGGAACGAAATAAAGCTCCCGATTATCCACAATATCGGCAATCTCAGTATCGGTATCGTAGTTGCTCAACAAGTGCTCCATGAAGTGTAACAAAGACTCGGAACTGGCCGGTTCACGGGCATGGTGCAAGGATGTATAGAGCACTTCGGGCTCGTCGTCCTCATCGACATCCGGATTATCCGAAATCCTGTAGGCCCAGATAAATCGCCCCTCTACGCTGAGGCCGATCGGCGGGAACAGCTTGGCTATCGTTTCGGGATATGAGGTCTCAAGATTGTCTAGAAACGCCTCTATTTCAGACAGGGTCTTAAAACCTCCCATTGTAACAGCATCGGTATAGCGTGATTTGTAGAAACCGGTCAGGTCGGGGATTTCTATCTTGAAGGGAATACCCTTCTGCCGAAGCTGATCAAGATAGTCATCATCGGCCACGAATTTCAGCGTGTCGCCATAAACCTCGACAACATCGGGTCCCATGCGGGACAGTTCAAGAAACTGCTGCTTGCTGAGATTCTCAACTCTCACCATTGCGGTCGAGCCACCAAAAGCAACTGAACCAATCATCAATAACGCCAGTGTTGTCATACATGTGGATGTAATGCGGGACATTGGATTACCTTTCATCAAGAGCCTGAATTGGCGTCGCAGTATCTGTTGGAACAAGAGGACCAGACGATGTTCGTCCTCCTGCCCTAAGATACTACGCCGGGCCGATTTGGCAAGGCAAAATAGATTTCTCCGCTTCATTTTGAGGAAAAAAGCACTTGAAAATAGGTACTGGAATTGCGTATACTATTGGTCATGTTAAATTCAGAGGAGTTATGAAGGTATTAGTAGTAGGGTCGGGAGGCCGGGAACATACCCTGGTTTGGAAACTTAAGCAGTCTCGTAAGGTTGACAAGATATTCTGTGCACCTGGCAACGCAGGTATCGATCAGATAGCCAAGTGTGTAGACATCAAGTCTGACAATATCAAAGCGCTGTCCGATTTCGCCCACCGCAACAAAATTGGTCTGACCGTAGTCGGTCCCGAGGTACCACTTGCTATGGGGATCGCCGATGATTTCCAGAAGCGCAAGCTGAAGATATTTGGACCTTCCAAAGCTGCCGCGCAACTTGAGAGCAGCAAAGTGTTTTCCAAAGAATTCATGCGCAAATACCATATCCCGACGGCGCCGTTTCGCGTGTTCAATATGGCCGCCGAGGCTATCGGCTTCTGCAAATCGGCGGAATTTCCACTGGTGGTCAAAGCTGATGGTCTGGCTGCCGGGAAGGGCGTCATTGTCGTTCGTAATATCGACGAAGCCACGCAAGCTATCGAAACTATCATGTCGAAAAAGGTATTTGGGAAAGCCGGTAATCGAATTCTGATCGAGTCGTTCCTTAAGGGACAAGAAGTTTCGGTGATGGCATTTGTTGATGGAAAAACGACTATCCCTCTGCTGTCCAGCCAGGACCACAAGCAGGCATACGATGGTGACCGGGGACCCAACACTGGTGGCATGGGTGCCTATTGCCCGACACCATTTGTTGATGAGGAGATGATGGAAGAGATTACCGACCGCATCCTCTCCCCGACCATCAAGGGTCTGACCGAAGAAGGGATCAAATACAAAGGCGTTCTGTATGCCGGCCTGATGTTGACCCCCGACGGCCCGAAAGTTCTCGAATACAACTGCCGCTTTGGAGACCCCGAGGTACAGGCCGTGTTGCCGCTGCTGAAAACTGATTTGGCCGACCTGATGATGGCGACGGTTAATCAGAAACTGGAATCGTTCAACAAGATCAGCTGGGAAGACAGCTCTGCGGTCTGTGTGGTAATGGCTTCCAAAGGTTACCCTGGCAAATATTCAATCGGCGCTCAGATTTCCGGGCTGCAGCCCAGCAAAGACAACCAGTGTCAGGTCTTTCATGCGGGCACCGAACTAAAGAACAAGAAGTGGCTTACATCGGGGGGTCGTGTCCTCGGCGTCATGGGCAAAGACAAAAACCTGAAACTTGCCCTTAACCGCGCCTACCGTCTGGTCAACAAGATACGGTTTCAAGGCGCTTCGTTCCGCCGGGACATTGGTTTTCGAGCGGGCAAACAAATAACCTGATTCCGGGTAGGTAAAGATGGCGGCTAAGGTACTAATAATGATAGGCTCCAAATCGGACGAAGAATATGCGACGATTTGTCATGAGCTTTTAGGGAAATTCG
>DAOUUR010000568.1 GCA_030668045.1 bacterium | reverse complement strand
TTATCGACGATACAGAGCGTACCATCGGGCAGGCGAACACGATCACGTTCACGGAACGGTCGGTCAATCATAATGACAAAGCCACCGATCATGTTGGCAAGTGTATCCTGCGCGGCCAGCGCAATCGCCAGCGAGCCAACTCCGAGCACGGCAATTAGACCCTTGACGTCAACTTCGTAATGTTCGAGAATGATCAGGACACCCAACAGGAAGATAACGCCCTTGACCGCTCTTTCCAGCAGTGGCATGAATTGATTGTCAACTGCAGCCTCGGTTCGGGAGGCGAAATGATGTCCGTACCAGCGGATGACGGTTGACAGAATTTTGATGATCAGGATCGAGACAACAACAACTCCGAGACCATAGATCACGCCATCGACGATATGGAAGATTCTCTCCCCCACATACTCGACCCCGACAGTCTGCAGATAGTCAAACAGGATTGAGACGCCAAAGATGTATGTCAACAGGTAGATATATTTGCGGGTTGCATTAAGCAGGTCATCGTCGAGATCGGTGCGGGTACGTCGGGCGATATTGTGGGCGATTACATTGAGGAAGAAGCGGATAATCCAGCCGCCAATGATCGTTGCGACGATGATAGCTCCGATTCCTATTGCTATTTGCAGGCCACTGGAGACTGGCAGTCTTTCAAGCAATTGAGTCATGACTATTATTCCTATTTGAAAATGAACTCAATATCGCTGGTTTCAAACCGTGCACGCACAGAAACAGTGTCTGGGTGCGTGGCGTATGTTTCGGCAAGTACGAACGGGTAAATCGATCCGAGACTGCGGTAACCATCCATGTCTGAATCGACAAAACCTTCGATTACATATTTCCCCGCCGGGAGATCAATCTCAAACTCTTTGCCCGATACGGGGAGATCGTAAGTCTGGTGGTGCCCGCTTCTATTGAAGGTGAGGATAATCGGGTCGAGCATTTTGTCGGGAAGCTGCATGTTGATCCGGCCCGAGATCGAGCCGAGCGAATCAACATCAAGGGTTGTAAATTGATATTCGCTCAACGAATCTCCCATGACGTTGCCGGACAGATCGATAATATCAAACTCAGTGACGGTGAGGCGGTAGCTTTGCCCCGGTTCGAGAGCATCGGTTTGAAATTTCAATCTGAATGCATCGTTCCAGATGGTAGTGAAGTCCAGACCGGTGGCATTGTTCCATAAAGCAAATGTTTCACCGGTGATCTTGGTGGTATCGATCGGTTCGGAGAAAGTTAGCCTGAGATCAACCTCGGAAACAAAGACCGGCTGTTCTCCGGGCAGGAAATTACTGATTTGAGGAAGGACATTATCCTCACGCGTGCTGAGAGTGAACTCGTCGGAAATGACAGTTGGCTTGTTGTAGCGAAATGAAAGTTCTGCGCGATAGGCCTCCTCAGTCAGGCCCGGTATGCGCGCTGTCAGAGTTGACGCCAACGGCAAATCAGTCTCAACAAATCCGGTTGCTGTGTGGATGATCAATGTGTCGGCCATTGAACGCAGCAGCAGGTTGCCAGGTGAACGACGAAGCACATCAAGCGGCACAGCCTTGCTCAACCGAATCTTGACAAGACCATCGGTGGTGGCCGATGCGGTGAAAATCGATGGCACCAATGTATCGTTTCTGGTGACCGACATGTTGAGATTATCCAGCCCGATTGTCTCCCCGACTATAACTTCCCTGTCGGGAAGCGCATACTCTTCGCGATATGGATTGAAACGACTATCCTTGGTTTGATCACGAAACGCGATCAATCGGTATCGCTGTTCGGGCAGGTATTGCAGCTTGAACTGTCCGTCGTGATTGGTCTGAGTCAGATAAGACGGGTATATCGAATCGTATTCGGCGGAGTCATCTATCGCTTCGTAGTCATAGAGGGCAACCATCATCCCACTCTCGGGCTTTGCTTCTCGCATGATACGACCGGAGACCTGCCCGGA
>DAOUUR010000271.1 GCA_030668045.1 bacterium | reverse complement strand
CCTGAGAACCAGCGCCTCGACCACAACAACACCCTCAAGCCCCGCCTGCCTGGCCAACCGCGGGTATTCCGGTTTCTCCTGATAGATCATCTCGGGATAAATCTCAACCGCCTTAAAAACACCACGAGCCGGGAGGTAGTCATCATCGGCGATGTCAACGACGATGTTATCATCGCTGGTAAGATCGGATACATCCGGTGCCACAATCTCCGCCAGATCTTCGCGCGAGGCGATCACAACGTCCTCATCAAGAACTTCATCATCGGCCACCGGTGTCGGGATACCAACTTTCGGCATAGCCGCCTGGGGAACATCAACCTGAATCTGCGGCGGTTTCTTGGCAATCGTTGGCGGAGGACCAAGGTCAGCTACAGTCTGAATCAGAATCGGGGCTCCGGCCAGTACTTCCTCTTCACTGAGGGCTTTTATAACCCAGCTGACCGCCAGAATGAACAGTACAAAAGCCACTGTGGAACCGGTTGCCATCAGAAAATTGCGCTGATACTTGGCTTTCAGCTCAAACGATCCATAGGGAGAATACAGGGCACTATTGGAATGACTCATTTGAGCTCACCCCTTTCCTGGGCTTGCACGATAGCAGCGTCCATGATCTTGTCGTCGCGTTCCTCCCAGTCGCCAATAGCGTACCGGTAGGAGAATTTTTCTTCCCTGGTCAGCTCCTTGATCTTCTTGTCCAATCCATCAGCGGTAAACTTGTTCCACGAGCGTTCTATTACGTCAATCTCATCGAGGATATTAACCATGTCAGCGTAATTGGCGTCACGATTAATCAAGACTAACGTACTGAGTTTGTCGTTGGCCCGGTTCTGTTCTACCAGCAGACCACGTAGCGTATCGGCGTTAAACCAGTAGAGAACCGTATCAGGCGTGTCAGCCGCTGTCGGCAGAAGAACAGGCAGATTGTCGGGTGAAGGAGTCTTCATGTTCCACCAGAATCGACCCTCGCCATCAACCCGAATCGAAAGCAGATTCGACTCTTTCACTTCAATATCCGTATCTATATCCTCCAGAGGCGGGAGGTTAATCTCCATCGCCTGAGGCATCGAGAACACAGTAGTCACCATATAGAAAATCAGAAGCAGGAAGGCGATATCAACCATCGGCGTCATGTCAATCCGAATGGAGATACGGCGTTTAGGCCGTCGTAAACCTTTCTGTCCGCCTTTTGGTGCTCGTTCTGCTACATCACCTGCCATTTACTTTGTCACACTCCTCTCAACAGCATCTTCTATACTTAATATGCACCAGCTTGGGAATTTCTTCCAGCCAACAACATATCGTTACCTTATTTCTTGACCCGCAGCTATGCCGCTTCGTCGGTCTCAGGATCGGTGATGATCAAGAATCGTTCCAGATGATTTTCCTGCATCGATTTCATCACATCCTGCATAATCCCAAAACTGGCGTTACGGTCAGCCTTGATTACAATCAGGGCTTTTCTATTCTTGGCTCGGGCTTTGTTGATCTCTGTTGTCACTTCGTATTTGTCGGTCGTACGCACCATGCGGGCCGTTGTCGGAATATCTTTCCCGTCAACATTGACGACCGTCTTAATAACATAATCGACATACAACGAATCGTACTCTGTAACCGTAATATTAATAATATCCTTGTCCGGCAATTCAATCATCGAATGCGACTGTGGTAGTTCTACTGCTCGCGCTTCCGGTGGTTTGAACTGGGTGGTAGCCATATAGAAAATCAACAACAGGAAAGCGATATCCACCATAGGCGTCATATCGATCGTGATACCTATCCGACGTTTCTTCTTAGTAGCCATTTGCCTTAGATTCCCTGCTTATCCTTCAGAATCTGCAAAACTTCGAAGGTGGCTTCATCGGTCGTGTAGTTGAAGGAGTCCACCTTGTTGACAAAGAAGTTGTAGAAGAAGATACCAAGAATACCGGAAAGCAGACCACCAGCAGTGTTAACCAGAGCCTCCGAAATACCAACAGCCAACTGAGTAGCATCAATAACACCGCCCTCGACATTACCGGTGGCGGCAAAAGCGCGGATCATACCAATCGTAGTACCGAGCAGGCCAACCATGGTGGCAATCGAAGCGATAGTTGACAGAGCGATGAGGTTGCGCTCAAGAAGCGGGCCTTCCAGAGCATTGGCTTCTTCAATCGCGGTCTGAGTTAGTTGAATCCGTTTCTCGCTATCAAAACCAGCTTCGTCTTTTACTTCACGATAGCGATCAATCCCAGCTCGAAGGACATTTGCCGTAGTACCACGCTGCTTGTCGCAGGCGGCCAGGGCGCCATCAAGATCATCGGCCTGGATCAGAGTCACCAGCTTCTTGAAAAAGACCTGGACTGAACTCGTCCCCTTCGACACACTGTACAATGATATGTAGCGTTCGATGACGAACACCATGCACATGATGAAGATCATAATTAAGAGTACAACCAGGGGACCACCCTGATAAATCGAGTGAACGATCGGGTTCTCGGATGTCCGGAAGACTCCGTACCACAGCCCAAAGCCAATGGCAAAGGCGACCAGCGCATTGAGCGTCACGAAAATAGTTTGCTTAACCACTTACCACTACCTCCAACTTATTGTTTAATAAAACTAAATCTCTCCACCTTTTACTGCCACAAGAATGAAGCAGCAAAATGACACTAACACACCCCAGGAAAGCGAGTCCAGAAAAACGCCGGGACCATACGCACTCCCAAAGCTGCTATAAAGCTGGTCCGGATCAAATCCGTAGTCGGCGCCGACAAACGAGATAAACAGAGCGGCTGCGAACAGAATCACCGGAATCCAGTTTAGTTTAATTATCTTCTTCAATTGCAGGGCCTGAATATCGGGGTCTCCCTTAAGACCGAACAGACCATACAGGTTATACAACGGCAAGGCAATACTCAGAAGAATAAACGCCAGAAATATCACCGCCGTCAGCATCAACACGAACCCCGAAGAGAACATGTGCGAGCCAATGGAACCGATCGAAATGAGTGAGCCTAGTCCTGACATCCGGTCAAACTCTCGATGCACTTTCTTTCGGGCCTGCAAACCATGGATAACCTCCTCGTTGGAGGCACCACCATCGTCGATCGCAGCAAGGGCCGCACCAGCCGAATCGGTAGGTGCCTCAGTAGCAGTAAAGGTAGAATCAGTTGGTACCTCGGTAGCGGCAACATCAACAACAGCCGCCAGTTCTTCCGATACTACAGAATCGCCGAGCGAACCAGGCGCTGCCAGTGAGTCACCTTCGGTCGCCGCAAAAGCAGTGCTGTCAGCGACTGCCTCAGCTGGAACAATAGTCTGCTCTTCAATGATCTCGTTGTATGCGGAGAACCACGGCAAAAAGAGCACCACCAGGATTGCCACACAGGCGACCGCCATTACAATTCGATCCCCGATTGTTACCCGCTGTTCCAAAAGAGTACACTGATCGCGCAGTATCTTTCCTTCTACGCGTCTCTTAAGAATCGCATCGACCAGTCCGGTCTTCTCCTTATCCGACTTAAACAGGTCTTTCGGCTTACCGGGAAATACTTCAAAACCGATAAACTTAAAACGCTCCTGAGCCGTTATTCGTTTCTTTGGAGCTTTGTTTTTGTCCTCCTGGGCCATCCAGTTTCCTCGTTGACAATGTTGTTTCAAACAGGTTTAGAATTCAAATTGCGTTGCTTTAATGCCCTCTTTGGCATCGGCATTCGCTGCATCACATTTCAATACTTTGTTATACCACTCATTAGCCTTCTGGTAATCAGGCTTTGCATCCTGCGATGCTTTCTGCTTATCTGCTGCTCTGAGATGATAACATTGGGCAATCCATAAAACAAGATCAATATCGGAGCAACCGTCGCCAGCAGCAGTTACACAGCTATATGCACTAGAAAGGTGGTTTAGGGCCTTACTGTAATTTTTGGTGCATAGTCCGCCAAAGTAAGCATAACCGATAGATTTTTTAGCATCACAATTATCCGGCTCCACTGCCAACAACTGTTGGAAGTACTTCACGCCGTTGGTGCAGTCGGCCAACTGGAACAGGTATGTATTGCCCATCATCAGCAAAATCTTGGTGTCGTCCGGCTTGAACTCAAGATATTTCAACATATAGCTGCAGGCGACCTCATAAAAATTGCGGTCGTCAACCACAGTCACCGGTTCATCTTCGACTCCCTCTTCGTCCTCCAGCTCCTCGTCGCCTTCCCCATTGT
>DAOUUR010000514.1 GCA_030668045.1 bacterium | reverse complement strand
TGATCCCATCAAGAGTAAAATCGATTATTGGGATCACGGAACAAGAGTTGATTAAATTGGATTCTGAAGAAAGGCTAAAGTATATTTGTGATGAATCATTTGTTCATTCTGGTGATTACCATGATGTACCAATTGGTAAATTCCAAACTGTTAAATTAGTAGATCTTAAAGAACTGATTGATAAAAACTATAGTTCAGGATCTAAAGTTTGTCCATTAAAAGTTATGGAGGGTATAGATATTGGTGTTCTACAATCCACACTCAATACGTCAGATGGAGCAATGGTACAAGTTGCATCTAATTTTAACTGCTTAGAAGTACCATCCAGATATAGTTTTCCCAATTGTGGAGATCTTGTTGAAGAAGCACATACTGATTGTACCCAAGGACCTGCCGCATGTTTTGGACCATTGGCTGCTTATTTGACCCTCGATGGTCTCCCAAAGGGATGAAACTATAGCCATCAAACAGGTAAACCTGGTTTATTATAACATATCCACGGCAGTTTAGACAGGGCCTTTTCGGAAATCCTGATGAACGCTTTGTACGTTAACCCCGAAGTGACTCAGTGCGAAATGGCATACATGATGATGTTGACGCCCATTTGGATGGCTTTCCTGTAGTTGTGCCTGCCAAATACGCCGCCGCGACTGTCGCACCAGCCGCAGTGAAGATCGGTCGAGCTCAGGAAGACCGCGAGGCGGTCGCCGATAAAAACTCCTCTTGCGCCATGATTTTGGCCGTGCATGTGTGGCATTGGCGATTGGCTGGACCGTCTGCGGCTCGGGACGGGCGCGGGAGTCAGTAGCTGCATCGAGGGAAGGCCGGTGTCGCCGAGGTCGTATACATTGTGAAACACTTCATGCTCCGGCGGTATCCTCTTGACCGCTCCGCTGCCAAATACCTCTTCCAGAAGTGCATAAGAACTCTTGTAGAAGAAATCACCCCAATTTTCGACAACACAGTCGTCCATGAGCAGAAATCCACCGCGAAGGATGTATTCTTTCAGATTGGCCTTCTGCCGGTCGTCAAATCTGTAAGGGTTCTCTCCGGTCATAAACAGAAAAGGATACTTCTCCAGGTCTTTCAGCTCGTCGAAACCGACTACTGCGTTGAGCTGGCCTTCGACCGACCATTGAGGCTGCCAGTCGTATGCTCGTCTTATCGGTTTGACTCTGCACCGGACCACCGAGCTGAACTCTCTGAGCAAGTTCGCATCCCCCCCGGGCCGGACATTCCATTTGTCGACCTCTTTTTCCTGGTGGGCGAACTTGACCCTGGGCATCAGGAAGTCGTACTTATCGAGATCGTCCGGGCCATTGTCCGGCTCGGCCCCTTCAATTATCGAGCCAAACGCGGTCGTCGCCAATGCCGCGCTGACAGCCTTCCGGCTTGCTTTGATCAAGAACTGCCTGCGGTCTGTCTTTTCGTATTGTTCTTTCATGACTTGGCTGCTCCCGCTGGTTTGCTCGAAAGAAAGAACTTCGAGGCTGCCGCGCCATCTGTTTTGTCCTGTTTGAATCTCCAGGGCTTGTCGCTCGGTGCGCCATCTCCATTGTCCTCCAACAGCGGTGTCTCAGTCTTGAGCAGGCCCATGCTGCGATAAAAGTCATCCAATTGCCTCGAAGCGAACGTGAATGCTTCCAGCAGCGAAACCTTGCCGTCGCTATCCGTATCGCTTTCATTCTTACCGAGGGCGGGGACGAAGTACTCGCTGAATCGCGTACTGTAGTGCTGATCGGCGGTACAACCGGCTACGACGATTCGACCCTGTCCGGCCAGAGCCATAACCGCCAGGACTGCACACGGGCAGTCCAGAACGATCAACATCGAAGAAGCTTTGACACTGCTCAGCCAATCGGCCAACTGTTCGTGCGTAATATCGGCACCCGGCAGATTGAGACGCAGTTTGTCGGCCACGACGTTTGCCTGGCCGACATAGTAAAATATAAATCTGTCTGTAGGATTCACCGCGGCGGCAAATGCGTCTATCTGATCCTTCAGATTCTCGGCCGTCGATACGTCTGACGGTGTGCGGGCCAGCGACCGGCTATTCGCCAGCACGGCTAACCTGTCACGTTTGATCGAGGCCTTGTTGAGGAGAAGATTGCGGAGGTCCACTACAGCTTTGTCCTTGGCCTGCCGGTCTTTTGAATTCTTATTTATACCAGTGACAATCAATGCATGCGTATCCTTTACTCCCGCCGCCTTGCGGTTCGCTCCCGCGCTCGATGTCCCGA
>DAOUUR010000440.1 GCA_030668045.1 bacterium | reverse complement strand
TAGAATTCGCGCCAATATAGACCAAATTTATCCAGACGCAAATAGTATTTAGCCATATCCAATTTCGTCGATGACACGTGCATGACAATTGTATATATTCTTAGCGTTTGTTATCTCAATATCTTGAAAGGATTATTCATGCTAAAACAACTCTTCATAATTGCGGTGGCTCTTACCATTCTAACCGGAACCACTTTTGCCTCAGAAACGATCTACAAGATCACACCCGATTCTGTTGAAAAGCACATAGCAGTTCTCGCCCATGATTCGTTGGAAGGTAGGCAGGTTGGTGAGATCGGAGAATGGAAAGCGGCCCAGTACATCAAGGGCATCTTCCAGAGTATTGGGCTCGATCCGAAAGGCGATGACGGCACTTACCTGCAATCGTGCATCTTCATAAAGCGAATCGATCTGGGCGCAAAGAATCGGTTGACTGTCAATGGAGTTGAACTGGAGATTGAAGAAGAGTTCCTCCCAATGCTGCAATCGGCGTCAACATCGTTTGACTTCTCTGAAGTTGTCTGGGTCGATTACGGCATCAAGATGGAGGAGAACGATGGTTCGTACGATGATTACGAGAACAAGGAAGTCGATGGCAAAGCTATCCTGATTAAGCGCTTTGCGCCAAGCTCGGAGGATAACCCACACATTGATTTCGAGAAATACGAATCGCTTACAAACAAGATCAACACCGCGATAAAACTGGGTGCCGCCGGTATCTTCTTTATAACACCTGAAAATGAGCATGACACACTGATGGCTGCAGGACCGGCACGTATCAACCCGAAGGACATTCCAATTGTCCTCCTGCGGCGCAAGGGTCTCAAAAAGTTAGGGCTTGATCTTAACAAACCGCTAATAACATCAGCCACTGGCGAGACCGAACTGGTCAAGACCCGCGATACGGCCTACAACGTTGTTGGCTACATGCCGGGTAGCACCGACAGCACGATCATTATCGGCGCCCACTATGACCATCTCGGTTGGGGCAGCTCTGCTTCGCTTTACACCGGTAAAGAACCGATGATTCACAACGGGGCCGATGACAACGGCTCAGGTACGTCAGCCATACTCGAACTTGCCCGGCACTATGCTTCCCGCAGTGAGCAACTGAACCACTCAATTCTGTTTATCACTTTTTCCGGTGAAGAGGAAGGTCTGATTGGTTCAAAATACTTCGCCAGTCACATGACAATCGACTCATCGAAAGTTCGCATGATGATTAATCTGGATATGATAGGTCGAATGGAACAGCAGGAGGACGGTCTGGTTGTTTTCGGTGTTGGCACCTGTGAGGCATTTAAGAACTACTTCGACTCTCTCAGCTATGACGACATCAAGTTGACCGTCATCGAAGGTGGTATCGGACCATCTGACCACACCGCTTTTTACAATCGCAAAATACCCGTGATGTTCTTCTTTACCGGAGCCCACGAGGATTACCACAAGCCCTCCGATGATATTGACAAGATAGACTTTGACGGCATTGTGCGGGTCTCCCGCGTAGTGACCGATGCAATTGATTACTTCGACTCGTTTGGCGGCGAACTGGCCTTCCAGAAGACAAAGAACGACGGCGCTTCCAAGCGTCGCGGTCGTTACTCGGTGACGTTTGGAATCATGCCTGATTACGTCTACGAGGGAGATGGCCTGCGTGCCGATGGTGTCATACCTGATCGACCGGGCGATAAAGCTGGTATGCTGGATGGTGATGTGGTTGTGAAGATGGGTAAGTACGATATTGGAGACATATACGACTACATGAATGCTCTGGGTAAGTTCCGTAAGGGCGACACCTGTGCTGTGATTGTAGATCGCAATGGTGAGCAAGTCAGCTTGCAGGTCGTCTTTGAATAGATGCGTCTGAGGAAGTGTTGCAACCCGCTATTGATCAGAGCGACTATCGACACCGCGAGAGCGAACAACGGAGAGAACGCCTTTCACCTTCCGTACTTTATCAATGATACGGTTAAGGTGTGACAGGATGGAAACTTCGATCACACACTTACCCAGTGCCGTTGAATCCTGAGTACGCATCTCAGCCGCGCGGAGATTGGTATCTGAGTCAGAGATCACTTCGGTTATATCCCGTAGCATGTTCTTGCGGTCTTCCACAACCATATCGAGTTGAACTAAGAATGACTGTCCTCTGGCCGTATCCCAGCTAACATCGATCCGTCGCTCCGGGTTCTGTGTCTGCAGGTCAATAGCGATGGGACACTCTGCGCTGTGAATAGTCACCCCGCGTCCCCGCGTAATGAAGCCGATAATGTCCTCCCCCGGCACCGGCTGGCAACATCCCCCAAACCGGAACATCATGTTATCCATCCCGTGAACTTTGATTCCCTTGTCACCACGAATTCTCTCAATCACCCGCCCGACAAACCCGGTTTCTTCCTTCTCAGGCTCCGGAGCTATCAGGTTAAGCGCCGCGCGTGCTGTGGTTGAACCGTTGCCGATAGCAGCCAGCAGGTCTTCCACCGATTTCCGATTTAGCCGCTCGGCAACACTCTGGAGTTCGTCGTCCGGAGGCATCTTCACATGTTCGGACCGAAGCTTGCGCGTAAGAATCTCCCGCCCCAACCGCACCGAGCTTTCAAATCCGGCTTTCTTCAGCCAGCGTCGTATCTTGGAGCGAGCACTTGATGTTTTGGTCAATTTCAGCCAGTCGTGGGATGGTGTCCGACTGGCGTTGGTGATGATCTCCACTGTGTCGCCGGACTTCAATT
>DAOUUR010000365.1 GCA_030668045.1 bacterium | reverse complement strand
GGTTCAATGGACAACGGTCGGAGACTACGCGCGATCTCTTCTCCAATCTGATCGATTTTGAGGGCTACCGCGTATATATCTCGCGGGATGAACGCTCGGTCGCCTACTCAGTGATAACTTCATACGACCTGGAGGACTACAACAAGATAGTCTGGAACACACAGAAAATTGGCGGTGCCGGTTACCAGTTACTTGAGGAGCCGTTTACTCGGCACCAACTGCAATGTCTCTACGGCTCTCACTGCGATAGCAGTGATTTTGACCCAGGGGCGTATTCTCGATCATCTCCGTTCGTACCGCCTAGCTACCCTGATTCAATGTTCTTTTTTGAGCCTCAGGATTTCAATGCTTATCAATTTACCAGCGATGGCATCCACAAGCCAGAGCGTTACGACGGGCAACTGCGTCCGGCAACTCTGATTCCAGAAGATGCCGACCCAGATGATCTAACCGAAGATGGTTACTTCAAATTCTTTGAGTACGAGTTCACTATCAGAAATCTCTTACCAACAGTACCCTACTGGGTCAATGTCACGGCTTTCGACTATGGCTCACCCTCATCCGGCCTCGGTTCACTGGAAACCTCGGTGACAATCGGCGCTGTCAGCGCCTATCCAGCGGCGTCAACCGACGAAGTTGCAGCAGAAGGCTTGAAGGCGTATGTCTATCCCAATCCGTATCGGATTGATTCGGAGTATGCAAAAGAAGGCTTTGAAAATCTCCCGGATGGTGATAATTCAAAAGATCGCCTGCGAAGAATACACTTCGCCAATCTTCCGTCGCAATGTACGATCCGAATATATTCACTTGATGGCGACCTGGTTCGGGAGATTGAGCATGAGATGCTCCTTAGTGATCCTACAGCATCCCATGAGACGTGGGATTTAATCACACGCAATACGCAGTTGGTTTCTTCGGGACTCTATTACTGGACTATAGAAGATAATAACGGCAACGTGCAGACAGGGAAGCTGGCGATAATACTGTAGGCAGATATGTGATCAGGTGGTCTGTCGTCGCTGGAAAACTGCCCAGCCTACAATAATCATAGCTGTCAGTGCGAAGACGATGTGCATCATCTCCAGCGGCACTACCCGTTCCTGAACAAACAACGGCAAGTACCGCAGCAAAGAATTGGCCAGGATCAACACCAGCAGCGTAGGCAACAACGCTCTCCGTTCATTGCTTAGACTACCGACAAGAAGTGACGCCGAAGCTGCGTGCATGAAGATGAAAACTGCGCGTTCCACCAAACCCCACGAAAGCAGTATTGACGGATGCGTTCCTACAGCCAGATAGCACGCTTCGCACAGGCCAAACCCGGCACCAACAAACGGCGCAGCCAGAATCCAGTCGCCCTTTCGCAATTTCATTATTCGCGAAGTACCGATAACACCCCCAAGGATCAGAAGTTGTTGAACTAACCCACCGGCCAAGGCAGGAAATAGACCCAGCGTAAATAATGATTCGCCACCCCTCAGGCCCGGGATGAGAACAGCCTCAATCAGAAATTCCTGCAGCGGGACCTGGGTTAGTCGCGCTACCAAATATCCGCACAGACCAATTCCAAACGCCCCCCAGACTGCCGGACGCTTCCATCCCCTTCCGCCGAGAAAAAGGACCACCGCCAAACCCAATACTGTGTAGAGAGCCCAGGCCAACGACAGTTGTCCGATAGAAACAGTAGGGACAGCAGCCTTCGGTACTCGCGCAGGCTCTGCTGAACGCTCCACCGCATCAAGATAGACGCGAACCTTCTGAGCAGGAAAAACAACCTTGGCAAGCCTCTTATCTCTGGTGAAAAACAGGACTTGCTGTTGCGGCTGATCCATATCAATAATAAAAACCGAGTCGAATGCTCCGCTGTGCAGTTGTTGCCAGGAAAATTCGCGAACCTCTCCGTGTACCCGTCCGGTCAACATGTCGCCCGGTGCGAAGATTTCCTCATCTATTATGTCCCCCACCTTGATATCGTGCATCGCCAGCATGAGTTCAAGTCGATTGACATAGTAACCGGAGACTGCAAAACCGTCAGACTTAAACGTCGTCGATTGGCTGACCTTCTCCCCTCCACGGGTGTAATAACCTTCAAGCCGTTCGCCTTGGCGGCGTAAACTTATCTCCTCTGAACGTTGGTCAAAAAAGAGTTTGGCGTCGCTACCGAGATAGTAACCCTGCTGGGACACATAGATATCGCCCTCGGAATGTATTTGGTACTGATGCCCGACCCGGCTGAAATCGATCTTCAAATTCTCGGTAATACAGACACCAGAGATGCCCCCGATAGTTGTTTCTTCCTCAACTTTCGACTCTAGCACTCCAAGGACGGTATCCGCTGTAACAAACGTCCACCGGCGTGTTTCACCAATCGGACGGTAGGTGGTCACGTCTTTGCTTTTTGGAATAGAAGGAACCTGTTGCGGAACGACCGCCGTCGGAAGGATCAGGATCACTGCCAGAAGAAGAATACTGCGCATAACGCGGCTCAAGATAGGCACGATGACCGATATGTCAATTGAAAACAACTGCGGGGCGATCTCAATCAGACGCTTAGTTCGGTCGCCGACCGGTGATTACAACGTCGCGGCTTTTCACTGAAAATGACTTCTCCAGAAAAAGATCACCGTACTTGCGAACATCTCGGAAGTAACTGAACTTCACGGCCTGCATCATTTCATCAACTGTGAATCTATCAAACTCATGGCGAAACACTTTCAGGCCGGGCGGTTTGTTGTTGAGGTCTGAGCGCGTAACATAAACATAGAATCGATTCCCCCTGCGCTCCATGAAACGCTGGTAGATCAATCCGGAGTGATTGGTGGTCTTGATTGGATAAAGGATATTCTCCTTGATCGCCGCGAAGTTCAACAATTGAAGCAGGAGGTGACCTCCCGGCTTCAGTGCCGCGTGGAAATTCCTAAGACTCTGCCGCAGCCGGCTTAACGTTCCGACACCGCTGATACTGTTGGCCAGACAGGCGACCAGATCAAATTTCCCGTGCAGTAGCTTGGGAAGCTTCTCAAAATGTGCCAGGCGGAACTCAACCGGCAACGATGTGTCCCCATACTTGCGCCTGGCTTCTTTCAACATGTTGTTGGAACGATCAATCCCCACCGCCCGGGCTCCCTGCTCGGCAAACAAAGCAGCCGTCATCCCGGTAGCACATCCCGCATCCAGAACAGATTCTGGCTTGAACCGATCCACGATTGCCGCCACCTCCTGCTCATGGTGGGCGCGACGACCTGCCGCGCAGGTCATCAGATCGTATT
>DAOUUR010000065.1 GCA_030668045.1 bacterium | reverse complement strand
GCCGACCGTTCAGCCATGATCGTTGCGGAGCGATCCAACTGCGCGAAGATCGTCGAGTCGTCCGGAATCTCCGGAAAGTCAAAATCAATCCCGGCCAGATTAACCAACCGCGTTACAATGTCGCGGGTCTCTTCGAGGTTCTCTTCGAGCATCTTCACTTTGTATTGGTAACGAAGCAACTGTTTGTTTTCTTCCTCAAGCTGATCAGCCAGCGCCGCCCGTTTAAGCACCGTCCCATAGAATGAGAAAAACAGAATGATACCGACCAGAATTGCGGCAATAAAACCAAGTATACACTTGAGCAACCACTGACGAATCCGAAAACCGCGACGCGATTCTGTACCGTCGGGGATAAGCATCACTGTAACATACCTGGCCTGTCTCATAGTTTAACTTTCTATACGGCGAAACAGATCGAGCAGTCGTTCCAAGTCTTCGTCGCCATAGTATTCGATTTCGATTTTACCCTGCTTCAAACCCGGCGTGATTTTCACCGATGTTCCCATTAAACGCTTAAGATAAGTTTCAAATTCCATCAGGGCAGGAATGTTCCGACGCGGAACCAGTTTTCGTCCGCGCTTTTTGCGCGTAGCTTTTTCAATCTGCCGCACTGAAAGTGACTCGTCGGTGATGCGCCGCGCCAGAACAAGCATCTCCTGCTCGTTCTGTGTTGATAACAATGTTCGCGCGTGACCTTCGGTAAGTTTCCCTTCACGTATCATCTCTTTGATCGAATCGGGAAGCATCAGGAGGCGCAGGATATTGGTAACCGCCGCCCGACTCTTGCCAACCTTTTCGGACAATTCTTTCTGCGTCAGACCACAACGTTCAATGAGCGTGCGGTATGCTTCGCCCAGATCAATAGCGTTGAGATTTTCGCGCTGGATATTTTCAACCAGGGCCAGTTCCAGCATGCGCGTGTCATCAATCTGGTCGATAACAACCACCGGCACTTCGGTAAGACCGGCTATCCGAGCAGCGCGGAAACGTCGCTCCCCGGCAATTATCATATAGCCACCACCGTCCCGCTTAACAACCAACGGTTGTATGATGCCATTGCTCGTAAATGACTCGGCCAGTTCGCGAAGACTCTCCTCGGGGAAGTCACGTCGCGGTTGCATAGGGTTGGGCGTGATCTGGTCAAGCGATACCGTTTTTAGACTTTTCTCATCACCCGTCTTTTCATGACCGGTCGGTATCAATGCTTCCAGTCCCTTGCCCAGAACAATCTTGCTCATTGTGCCATCACCTCTTTCGTCAAAGCCATATAGTTCTCGGCGCCGGTGGAAAGGATGTCGTATAGAATGATCGGCTTGCCGAATGACGGCGCCTCGGAGAGACGCACGTTGCGCGAAATAACTGTATCGTAAACACGGCTGTTGAAATGTTGTCGTACTTCCTGCGAGACCTGTCGCGAAAGATTGAGCCGTCCGTCAAACATCGTCAACAATACACCTTCGATTGCCAGCGAAGGATTAAGATTGTCCTGCACTAACTTGATCGTGTTCATCAACTGACTCAATCCCTCCAGCGCATAGTACTCGCATTGAATCGGAATGATTATAGAATCGGCAGCCGTTAATGTGTTGATCGTTAACAATCCCAACGATGGTGGACAGTCGATAATGATATAACGATATTCATGGACCAACGACTCCAGTACTGATTTTAGTCTATGTTCTCGCGACATCATAGGAACCAACTCGATCTCAGCGCCAACCAGAGAGATCGACGATGGCAACAGGTTGAGATAGTCAAGGTCGGTAGCGCGGACTACTTCGCCTGCCGGTGTGGCATTAACAAGGACATCATAGATCGACGTTTCTACGCTGGCTTGATTGAATCCAAGCCCACTGGTTGAGTTGGCCTGGGGGTCCATGTCAACAAGGAGAGTTTTTTGTTCGGCTGCCGCCAGACAGGAACTCAAGTTGACGGCGGTAGTGGTTTTCCCAACCCCGCCCTTCTGATTTGTTATTGCTATTATCTTACCCACGTATCATCCTTGAAAAGTATGGTAGGTTGATATATTCTAATTTATGATAGATGCATTCAGGAGTGTTGGCAACAATAAAGGTCGTGGTCGGTCACACTTTTTCAAAGAGAGTAAAGCTCCCGACTAAAGCAGGTTTACCAATGGAATAACAGTAGGTTATCGATGCGGTATTCGTTTCGTCATGCGACTTATCAACATCCGAATAGTGTATGAAATGACCACCGGGCGTCAGCAGGTCGATTATTTTATCGAGGAGCGACCGATCAAGGCGAACAAGTCGCATGGTAATCAGATCAAAACCGGCCTCCAGGGAAAGCTCCTCGAAGGAACCGGGGAGAACGTCGGCGTTTATGCTGAGCGCGACCATCATTCTATTGAGCGCAGCAGCTTTCTTTTGTCTTCTCTCAATCAGAATGGCATGCTCTACGACCTGAGTCAGCAGTATCGGGATAGCCGGAAAGCCGCCCCCGGAGCCGATATCGAGATAGCGAGTAATTTTAAGATGCCCCAGGACCTCAAATGGCATCAGCGACGCGGCCGCAATTCCGGTGAGGTTACCGTCGATAGTTTCACGTGAAACCAGGTTAATTTTCCGATTTTCTTTCTTGAGAAGGGAGTAGTAGGAGCCGAGCTTGCCGTCCGGATCATGCTCTCCGAGGAATTGGTCGACTGAATCTATCTGGATCGGGCCGGACATCGCCGTCACCTCGATTCGTTATGTCGTTTGAGGAAAACAGATAACACCGCAATATCGCCCGGAGTGACACCCTCGATTCGCCCCGCCTGGCCAAGCGAACCGGGTTGGAAATGTACGAACTTATCAAGGGCCTCACGCTTCAGACCAGTGACTGAAGAAAAGTCAAAATCGGCGGGGATCAGCTCGGATTCCTGTCGTTTGAACTTGTCGATCTCGCGCTGCTGCTTCTCAATATATCCCCGATACCGGATCGCAATTGCCGCTCGCTCAAGCACTTCCATATTGTCCGCGATGGTTGGATCAAGTTTTGTTATTAGTTGAACGGCCTCATTAATAGAAATATTTGGTTGCCGGATCATATTGTCCAGAGTAACCATCTCCGCTCGCTGATACCGTTGAGATAGTTCACCCAGGTCCGAAACCTTGACCCGCTTTTTTCGCAGGGCAGCAATTACCCTGTCGGTGTCGGTACGAATATCTTCGAAAGCATCGCCCTCTTCGACAGATACAAGATTGTATTTTCTGGCGTATTGGTTGAGCCGGTCTCGAGCATTATCCTCGCGAAGAGCCAGCCGATATTCCGCTCGCGAAGTAAACAGCCGGTACGGCTCAGTAGTCGACCGCGTGACCAGATCATCAATCATAACACCAACATACGCCTCGGAACGATCCAGTACAAACGGTTGTTCACCCTCAATTGCGAGCACCGCATTGACACCAGCCATGAGACCCTGCCCGGCTGCTTCCTCGTAGCCCGAGGTCCCGTTGATCTGCCCAGCCAGAAAAAGACCCGACAGACGGCGAGTTTCCATCGATGGTTTGATCTGATAGGCCGGGATGTAATCGTACTCAATAGCATACCCCGGTTGCGTGAGGCGAACTTCCTCAAGTCCCACAACGGTTCTAATCGCTTGACACTGCACCTCTTCGGGCAATGCGGTAGCGAAACCGTTGGGGTAGATTTCGCTGGTACCGTTGCCTTCAGGTTCAAGGAAAATCTGATGGCTCTCCCTCTCGGCAAACCGGTAGAACTTATCTTCAATCGAAGGACAGTACCTGGGGCCAACCGAGCTGATTTTTCCAGAGAAAATCGGAGATTGTTGGAAATTGTCCGAAACGATCTTTTTCGTCTCGACACTTGTCTTGGTCAGATGGCACGGCACCTGGTCGATTTCTCGCATCGTGCTCCGGTACGAAAAATATGGCGGTGGCTCATGCCCCGGTTGCAACTCGCATTTTGCAAAATCTATCGTATCACCATCGAGCCTTGGTGGTGTGCCGGTCTTCAGTCGTCCCAACTCAAAGCGATGCGAAATAAGCGATTCTGAGAGACTGTAGGCACCGGGTTCTCCCCGTCGACCAGATTTGATCGTCTTTTCGCCAATGTGAATCAGCCCGCCAAGAAATGTCCCGGTAGCCAGTATTACTGCGTGCGCAGTAACAAGTTCGCCCGATTCGGTCCGTACGCCACAGGCGCGACCGTTCTCAGTAAGAATCTCAGCGGCTATGCCCTCAAGAACGCTCACATTTTTCTGCTGTGCAAGATAATCAACGACGAACTGGCTGTATGCGATGCGATCAGACTGGATGCGGGTTGACCACACAGCCGGTCCGCGAGAGAGATTTAACCGTCGGTACTGAATTCCGGTACTGTCGGCGGCCCTGCCCATCAATCCACCCAGCGCGTCAACCTCTTTGACCACATGCGATTTAGCGATTCCACCAACGGCGGGATTACAAGACATCAGTGACAGTTTGGTGGCGTCGATTGTAACGATAGTCGCCTTTCGTCCCATGCGAGCGACCGCCAGCGCCGCCTCAACTCCAGCGTGCCCGCCGCCAACCACTACCACATCTGTCATTCGATCCGCGCTCTTCATTGCTTAGAACCTTGTCGTGGACGGCAGATAGGCCAGGCTTGCTCGACCGATACAACCGACGCTTCACGTGAAACCAACCCTTCCAACCTAATCGACTATTTCCCGACGCAAAATTTGGAAAATATCCGCCCCAGAATCTCCTCGGTGTATATGCGACCGGTGATCTCGTCAAGATCGGCAACTGCCTGCCGCAAGTCAAACGCAGCCAGCTCCAACTCAACGCTGTCAGCGATTTTCTTCCGGGCGGTCAGAATGTGACGAGTGGCCGAGGTGAGCTTCGATTTATGGCGGGCCGAAGTCACGACCACCCCCGATGTCAGGTCGGGTAGATTTTCCGAGACGAGCGCAACCAGCGTTCGTTTCAGATCTTTGATACCTTTGCCGGTCTTGCAGGAGACACAAATAATCTCACCGTCATACGATTTGACCTGCAAATGGTGATTGTCACACATATCTATTTTATTACCTGTAACCATGATAGGGGTACTACCAAGCATCTTCAAGTCGGAGGTGAGCTGCTTGCTCCAGTTTGCCTCTGCCAGGTCGATCATCCACAGGATGAGATCCGATTTGGAAATAATCCTCTGCGCCGACTCCTGCCCGGCCTTTTCGATTGCTCCACCTTTGCCGCGTAGCCCAGCCGTATCGACAATGTTGACTGCATACCCTTCGAGGTCAATCCACTCCGACAGATAATCCCGGGTCGTACCGGCGGTAGTCGCGACTATCGCCCTTTGCTGCCGAAGCAACAAATTGAACAGCGATGATTTCCCGGCGTTGGGGCGACCGGCGATTGCAATCCGGAACCCTTCCTTGATAATCCGTCCCCCGCGATAACTGTCACTTAATGTCACAAGGCTTGAGCGAATTTCGTCGATTGAAAAAAGCAGCGATGCTCGTTCGGCGGATTCGATTTCCTCTTCGGGAAAATCAATTGAGGCTTCAACTTCGGCTACAATTCCAACCAGATCATCACGAAGCTTCTCGACATATTCGGAGTAATGACCAACCAAATGTTCCCGCGCAGCCTCATACGATGATTCAGTATTTGCCGCTATGATCTCTGCAACCGCTTCGGCATGCGACAGGTCGATACGCCCCGACAAGAAGGCAAGTTTTGTAAACTCTCCCGGTTCAGCGGCGCGAGCACCGGAAGCAAGAAGCTCATCAAGGATCAGCTTCACAACTTGCGGACCACCATGGCAATATAACTCTACCTGGTCGCATCCGGTGTATGAACGTCCTGCCGGCATGTACACAGCCATGATTTCATCGGTTGCCTTTGTCTCACCTCTTCTGATAAAGTGACCGTAACGCATCATGAACGGAACGATCTTCTTTGATGATTTTATTACGGCAGGTTTGAAATGCGTTTTGAGAATAGACAGGCATAGCCTGCCAGCCAGACGGATTGCCGCAACACCGCCTTCGCCCGGCGGCGTTATGATCGCCGCGATAGTATCGTCAAATTGCGGCGACGCAGCCTTCTTCTGCGACGATACCACTTTCTTTTCCCTGGTCATGGATATGGCGACATAGCCGCCGGTACAACCGGCGGCTATGCGAGTAGCTATGCTGTTTTTATCTCCGGGGCCTTATCGCGACGGAAGATCATATAGTCAACCAGCGAGAACAACGAGAAACAGGCCCAGTATAGAACAAGGCCGGCGGCAAAACGATAGAATATGAAACCCATGAACAACGGCATGATGTACATGAGCGCTTTGTTCTGCTGGGTGGCCGAAGCCATCGTGAATTTCTGTGAAATAAACTGAGCCGCGATCATTATCAGTACAAGAATGATATACGGATCAGTAAACGAACTGGCACCGCGCGAAAGATCGTCGATGAAAAAGATAAACGGGGCATCGCGCAACAGTATCGTCGAACGGAACACCGAGAAGAGCGCAAAGAACAAAGGCATCTGCGGGAGGATAGGAAGACATCCCGACATCGGATTAACACCGTGCGCCTTGTACATCTTCATCATTTCCTTATTGAGTGCTTGCGGATTCTTTTTGTGCTTCTTCTTCAGCTCGTCAACTTTCGGTTGAAGCATTTTCATCGCATTCATCGACTTGAACGATTTCAACGAAAGTGGCAGCGTCACCATTTTTACAAGGAAAGCAAAAAGGATGATAACAATACCGTAGTTGGGAATGAAGTCGTACATCCGGGGCAGCACCCATATGATCGCAATCGCGAACGGTTTGATCAACCATCCGATAAACGGTGTGGTGCCGATCCCAAGAATATCCTCAAGGCCGACTTCGTAGTCGGACATAAGCGTATAGTCAAGCGGTCCAACAAAAACTGTGAAGGTGTCGGCAATCACCGGAGCGTTGGCAAACTGCATTTCCAACCCTGCTATAATATGACGGGATTCGATCTCATCGTCGGCAGTAAGAATTTCCCTTTTGATACCAGTCGCCAAAGCAGCATCACCGACCCGGTTGCGAGGGATCATCACGGCGGCAAAATACTTCGCTCGTACTCCGGCCCATTCGGTTGTGCCGGTCATAACCTGGTTGAGAGCACCATCATCCCAGTCATCGAGAGTAGCCCGCGACCCAGCCTGCATGGCCACCGCTTCCATCATCTCGTAGTCGGAATTCAGGTCCGGTTCACTCACTCCAAGCGGAGTGTTCCAGATTATCTCGTACTTGCGTTCAAATCCGAACTTGGCGGTTTCGTTGACCTCGAAAATGAAATCATAATCGTACCGATCGGGACCAAAGAGATACCGTTTCGTTATTTGGCCGCCGTCGGGCTGAGTAAATGTGTAGGTCACTTCCTGCGTACTGGTGATAGCATCGTAGCGTCCCGGCTGAAGGTTACACTGGTAGTGGATTCTCGAAGCCGAAAACGTACCACCAGCAAAACTGATCTCAGGCGTAGCCAGTTGAGCATCGGGCAACATCTGGATCGGATTCTTGTCGCGGTAGCCGTACTCATTAAGAAGAAGCGACACCGGCCCGCCGCCATCGGTCACCAGAGCAACGGTATATTTGTCTGTCCGGATAACAACAGTATCGGCCGGAAGGGTCGAATCAACCGGAGGAGGCACCAATGTTGCCGACTCCACCGGGGTAGCTAGCGTGTCGGAAGTTTGCTGCAACGGAGCGGTTTGTGTCGTTTCCCATCCAGTTGACTGCGTTTGAGAAGATGGCTGCTGAATAGAATCAGTGGTCGGTTGGGGCGCGGGTGGCTCGACTAACCCGAAGTATTGTAGAGCCGGAAAATAAAGAATAACAACAGCGACCAAGGCTACAATCAATATAATCGTTTTCCGATCCAAATTCACATCCTTGTTATATAATTGTGATATAGTAACATAACATTATTCGACAGGGTCGTAACCCCCCTCATGCCAGGGGTGGCAGCTTAGAAGGCGGCGCGCCGCCAAATAGCAGCCGGTAAAAAGTCCGTATTTTCGGAGAGCATCCTCGGCGTAGTGGGAGCAACTCGGATAAAACCGACAGCTCCCCCCGACCAATGTGGCTAACATCCCACGATACAAGTAGATAACAAATATCAACGGATAGACAAAAGGGCTGGTTTTATTTCGCCCGGGTGTCTCGGCGGTTGATGAGGTTGAACAACTTGCCGATTTCAGCATCAATGCTTTCGAAATCCCATTTCTTGGTTCTCGTTTTAGGTACTACGCCAACAGTGAGCGGTTTATTCAATTCGGAGCGATGAAGACGAACCGCTTCGCGGAACAGTCTCTTAATCCGATTACGCATAACCGCGGAGCCAAGCTCCTTTTTGACGAACACGCCAAAACGAAATTTATCGCTTCTTTCCCAAAGAAGCAAAAAAGAATCCCCGGATATTCGCCGGCCGTTCTTAAACAGCCGGTCGATCTCAACCCTGTTTTTCAGGGAGACCGATCCGGGAAATCTATTTTTTTCTGCCAACGCGCGAGGCCAGTCTTTTTCTGCCTTTAGCTCGTCGTCGATTCAGGATACGCCTTCCGCCCACTGTACTCATGCGCTCACGGAATCCGTGATCATTGAGCATCTTGCGATTCGACGGTTGATAAGTTCTTTTCATCTCAGTAGTTCCTCTATTTAATTCAGCCTGCCAATATAATCATTTTTAGCAAATCGTCAAGGCGGTTGTGCTGCCTTTTTTTATCGGCGGAAATGAGTGGCAAGCCACTTTCAGCGTGGCGGGGAGCTCTAAACAGGTCGAAATATCTGAGATTTCGACCTCTGGATAGCAGATTAATTGTCAAAACCGCGCCCCGGGCGAGCCGGTGGCCCAAGGGTTTCGACCTACTTTGCTTAACAGGATCGCCAATGCCGCCTAGCCTAGTCCTCAAGGTGGAGGTGGGTGAATGTGATGTTCGGATAGTTAGTGGCACCTTGGCCACAATTCCTGGTGTAATAGTGGTTTCATCTCTATATTTGTCTTATGGATATGAAACTCATAAATACGATCAAAACTACGGCCATTCAGGCGCTCGTCTCAGACGATATTCTGATGGATAAATTGATTCTCAAG
>DAOUUR010000313.1 GCA_030668045.1 bacterium | reverse complement strand
TGTATCGATCTGGGCGCTCCCGGCGAAGACAACACCTACGGACATGGTTATCCCGATTTTTCTCGCGTCCTGGACTATATTCCCCCACCAGTGGACCCGGCTATGAACGTCGCTTTGCTCCAGATTCTGGGTGGCGGTACAGCCTTTCCGGGTGACACCTTTCAACTGAGCGTTACTCTGACCAATGCCGGTGGCCAGGTAGATCAGGTCGGGGCCATACTGGTCTCGAAAACTGCGGGAGTTGACGTGTTATCTTCTGCAGCCACATATAATTTTGGTTTCAACGAAACTACTGCTGGTAACGATGTCCCTTTTGTTCTGAATTTTGATCAGTCGCTCTACAACGGGATGATGAGCCAGCTTGATCTTGAGTTGACCTACTTCAATGGAACGCCGTTCGACACGGTCCAATTCTCACTTACTGTTGGCATCGCTCCGGCTGGCACCATCGCTACCCACGATAACGGTACAATCTCGCTGGCGGTCTCAGATTTTGGCCAGTGCGGTTTTGCGCCGGGATCAATCTACAACGTCAATCAGACCGGGCTGCGTTTTTCCGGTAGTGATAATCTACTCTATGAAGCCGGGTTGGTGGTTGGACGCAACAGCCTGCTCCTTTCCGGCGCGGTCCGGGACAGTGCCGGGCATTTTGCTGTTTCCGACTTTACGCCAACCGAAGCACTCTCTGCCGGGAGCTTTGCCTCCGATGATAGCTACACCCTGGAGGCAACACTTTCAGATTTCTACTCCCAGATACCAATTCCGATCACGGTATCCCAGCAGACGACCACATTTTCGGCCCCCGGCGATGAGAGCTTTGTGCTATTCTCCTACCGGGTGATGAACGAATCGATTGAAAGACTTACCAATCTTTACTTCGGCTTCCTTGCCGATTTTGATCTTCCGGGCGGCAGTGAAAATACCGTTCTGGACCTCTCATCACAGTTGATTTACAGCCACAATGCTTCCGGCCCGATGGTTGGGCTGGTGGCCTTGGAGAACATCGATGTTTTCCAGAGTCTCGATAATGGAATCAACAAGACTGGTATCAACCGCGTCCTTTTGTATGAAATGATTTCTTCAGACTCAAACAGTGTCGATCAAGCGACCTCAGGCGACATGATTAGTGTGATCAGCGGTGGTCCGTTTGCGTTGAATCCGGGTGAATCAGCAACGTTAGCCTTTGCGATCATCGCCGGCCATGATGTTTCTGAGCTTATGGAGAGCGCTGAGCGGGCCAAGGCCAGGTACGGCAATAGCACCGACGTGCAGGTCGCTCAGGAAGCCCTGCCAAAAGATTTTGTTCTCAATCAGAACTATCCGAACCCGTTCAATCCGCACACTACCATCTCATTCGCTCTGGAAGCGAGAGGGGATGTCACCCTGGAGATAATCAATGTTCTGGGGCAGCGGGTCCGCACGCTGGTATCGGGCGTTTTGCCCCCCGGCGTACATGCGGTCGAGTGGAACGGTGCCGATGATGCTGGGCGTACGGCAGCCAGCGGTGTCTATTTTTATCGTCTGAGCACACAGCACCAGAGTACCACCAGAAAAATGACCCTGTTGAAATAGAGCAGACTGGACTATATTGTTCAGGGAACTGTAAGATGAAATCATTGTTGAAAAAAAGAGATAGAGATGAGGATAGTGTGATGCGAAAACTTAGAAACTACATGCCGGTATTGAGCTTGTTGTTAATGCTGGTTATCTGTGTTGCTTCGGCGCAGGCAATGCCGCCGACCAAAGAAGCGATTGCCAAATGGAAAGCCGAAGGTGTCTGGGATCAGAAGGTAGCCAATTGGAAGGCGTTTAAGGCGAGGGGTGGGTCTAGCCCAGAGGTGATCTCGGCATTCAATAAGAAGAAACTGGATGAGACCTTGGCTCTCGGCGATGAAGTAGCCGATACCGTTAACCTGATGGTTATTCTGGTCGATTTCAGTGACAACCTCGCCGGATGGGGGGGGGTAGCCGTCAGTCCGGAAGAATTTGAAACCCAACTCTTTTCAAACCGAGATATTGATGCGGTTTACAATCCTACCGGCTCTATGACCGATTACTATATTGAGAATTCCTATGGCAAATTCTATATCAAGGGTGAGGTGTACGGTTGGTACCGGATGCCACTGACCTACGCCTACTATGTTGGGAGTGATGACGGAATGACAAAAACTCAGGAACTGGCCGGTCACGCCCTCGATTCGGCGCGGGCCCACATTCCCGACTTTACAGTTCATGACCTTAATGAAGATGGCATTTGCGATGGTTTCATAATCATCCACGCCGGTCCGGGCGCTGAAGAAGGTGGGCCTGGTATCTGGTCGCACAAGAGCAATATCTACCCAGCCAAGAATTATGATGGTGTAGAAGTGTCCGCCTACACTGTGAACCCGGAAGAACATAGTGGAGAAATATCACCAATCGGAGTTTTCTGCCATGAATATGGACATGTCCTCGGTTTGCCGGATTTGTACGATATTGACTACCTTCCCGATGAATCGAATGGGCTGGGGAAATGGACGATCATGGCGAGCGGTAGCTGGGGCGGTGGTGGAAAACTTCCGGTTCATTTCGATGCCTGGTGCAAAAGCCAGATACCGTTCATTGATCTGATTAATGTCTCGAATAACCTGGTGCATGCGGAGATTCCGCACGCCGAGGGAAATCCTATCGCATACTATCTCCGCAGCCCTGTCTCAAATTCGGAGTACTGGGTGGTGGAGAATCGCCAGAAGGTCGGTTTTGATATCACTTTACCGGGTGAGGGACTCTGTATCTACCATGTCGATCTTGATGCTTTGCCGCAGAATAACGACCCCAATGCCTACTATGTTGCTCTGGAGCAGGCCGACGGTAACGATGATCTAGCCTGGACGCTAGGCAACGATGGCGATGCTGGCGATACATGGCCGAGAGGAACTCTGAACTTCAATTTTCATGACCTCTCAGTGCCGAACTCACGCCTGAATCTATCTGAGATAACCACAGAGATTGGTGTGTGGAACATCTCTCCATCGGGGCTGACCATGTACGCCGATCTCGATGTTGAATACTCACGGCCCTGGCCGGCTTTAGTTGGGTCCAATCCCCTGGTTTTCGATGACTCTGCCCCGGGTGGCGATGGTGACGGCTATATGGAAGCAGGGGAGACGATCAGTTTCTACTTTGTGATCAACAACGCCATGCGAACGGCGTACAATCCCCGTGTGACTCTGATTTCGGCCAACCCCGCAGTCGAAATGATTAACGATGAAGTCAGTCTGACCCAGGTTTTTGATGTTGGTCAAATCAACAGTTTCCTCATCAGCAAGCCGATTACTTTCAAGCTTCCTGACACACTGACACCGGTGATTGATTCGATGTTCCTGGTGGTGACGTGTGACTCGCTGGACGGTATTCCGTGGGAGGCGAACTACACCAAAGAGTTTGATATGGAGGTGTCACTCGGCGCGCCGCAGATTATTGTTGTCGATGACGATCAGGGCGACGACTGGGATGAAACGTATCGCGATCTGATCTACGCCCGCCGCATTCCCCATGAGATATGGCATTCAGACACCCAGGGCTCACCGTCCGGTGCCGAATTGGCCAAGTATCCGATGGTCTTTTGGCACCAAGGTCAAGATACCCTCGGTAGCATCTCAACCGGCAGCATCTCAACGGCTGACATCACGGCGATGAAGGACTACCTCGCCAATCATAATGGTCGGATGCTGCTGTCCGGGTTCCGATGGTTCAACGACATCAAACTGCGGGACCCAGCATTCCTTGAAGAGTATCTGCATGTTAGCCAGAAAGCGATCGGCCGTGTCTAC
>DAOUUR010000598.1 GCA_030668045.1 bacterium | reverse complement strand
ATGGAACTGCAATGGCAGCAACTGCTGACGCACATAATTGGCTTTCTGATTACTGTCTGGCTACTTAAGAAGTACGCCTGGGGCCCGCTTTTGTCTATTATGGAGGAGCGGCGCAACAAGATCAAATCGGAGTTCGACAATATCGAAGCTGAGAAGACAAAAGTGGCCGAGTTGACCGCCGAATATGAGACCAAGCTGAAAGGGATCGACGCTGAACGTCGGGCCAAGCTGGTCGAGGCAGTCACCGAGGGTAAGAAGATTGCCAAGGAAATCGAAGCCGAGGCGCGCGTGGACGCTCTGGCCACGAGCGAAAAGGCCGAGGCCGAACTCGAACGCGATGTGGCCAAGGCCAAAGTGCAACTCAAGAATGATATGGTCAATATGACCATCACCGCGACGGAGAAAATCATCAATGACAAACTTGATGATGCGAAGCATCGCGAATTGATCGGTAGTTTTCTCGACAATGTGGAGAAAGTATAAACTGAAGTGTTAGCACAGGAAGTCGCCAAGAAATATGCCCGTGGTCTGTTCCTTTCGGTAATCGAAAAGAACCTGATCGAGCAGGCTCATGATCAACTTAAGGATCTCGGAGAGTTCCTGCGTTCTGATAAGACCATGCTCAATTTTTTGATGGCGCCCCATGTTCTTGATGAAAACAAGCTATCTTTGATACGCGATGTGTTTGGTAACCGGCTGGATCGTCTTTTTGTGGAGTTTTTGATTGTGCTGGTCAACAAGCATCGTATCAAACACCTCCACAATATCATCGATGAATTCGTCCGGCTGGTAAAAGCCAAACGCGGCATCGCAGTGGTGACTGTCATGACGGCTGTTCACATTAACGATGCTGAACGTCAAAGACTCATCGAGATATTGGCGAAACGCACCGGCATGACTATTGAGTTAGAACATAAGATTGATCCGGGTATTATCGCAGGTATGGTGATTATCCTGCATAACGAAATTATAGACGGTTCGGTCAGACGCGGGCTGGATGTTCTCGAAGGACAACTGGCCAAAGTGCGCGTGCATTGAGTACGACGCATAATAAGTGGTTTATAGCGAAAGATATAGCTGAGTAACGATAGGAGTTCGATGATGGGTCTCAACCCTGAAGAAGTATCATCGGTTATAAAAAAAGAGCTTGAGAAGTACGAAACCAAGCTGGAGATGGAATCGGTCGGCACCGTGCTTCAGGTGGGTGATGGAATCGCCCGTATCTGGGGTTTGGAAGATGTGCAGATGTCTGAGTTGATCGAGTTCCCCGGCGACATTATTGGTTTGGTGCTTAACCTCGAAGCTGACAATGTCGGCGCGGCCATTTTTGGTTCCGACACGAATATTCACGAGGGTGACACAGTTCGTCGCACAGGCAGAGTCGCCAGTGTGCCGGTCGGTGAAGCGCTCCTGGGGCGTGTGGTCAACCCACTTGGCGAGCCGATTGATGGCAAGGGTCCGATTGTGACTGATAAGTTCCGCGTGATCGAAGGACACGCTCCCGGTGTGATCCAACGACAACCGGTGAAAGAACCACTGCAAACCGGATTGAAAGCAATCGACTCAATGATCCCGATTGGTCGTGGTCAACGTGAGTTGATAATCGGTGACCGTCAAACCGGCAAAACCGCTCTGGCTCTCGACACGATTATCAACCAGAAAAACACTGATGTCTACTGCATCTACGTAGCCATAGGGCAGAAGGCATCGACAGTCGCCCAGGT
>DAOUUR010000317.1 GCA_030668045.1 bacterium | reverse complement strand
GGCGGCATACGATATTACCGACAAACTTACAGTCGCTCTTGACGCTGAATACACTTTGTGGTCCGGCTTCGACAGTCTGCAGTTCACATATTCCAACCCGGAAGGATTAATAAAGACTGTTGACACATCAAATTTCACCCGCAACCTCGTCTATCAGGATATGACATTCCTGACCGGCTGGAAGAACTCGGGGAAGGTATCATTGGGTGTCAGTTATGAGTATAGCGACTTCTTGACTTTGATGGCCGGCGGTCAGGTCGACCAGTCGCCATTCCGGGGCAATCCTCTGGTGACACCGCATTTTGCTGATCTTGGTGACAAGTACACTTTCAGCGGCGGCTTCACTTGGCACATAAACCAGTGGGATATTGGCCTGGCTCAGAGCTATACCCACATACCTGATCTTACCATGTACCATCTCTATGACTCTAACGATAATGGGCTAGTGGATAATTTTGCTGCTGATTACAAGGCACAGACTTTTGAGACGGTACTGTCCGTCAATTACCGGTTCTAAGGAGATCTGTAAATGTCGAAAAGCTCTATCATAACGTACTTGTTTTTGACTCTAATGATTGCTTGTCTGCTTGGCTGTTCCGATCGCGGCGTGAATAGCTCCGGTTTGGTAACGTCAGGCGGTGAGATCATGATAGCCGATCACCCTTTCTTTGACGAACTTGCACTTCAGGTTCGTAATCCTTTCCAGCAGTTTTTCCTGAGAGTTTACATACCGGAGGTTTCAATCGTTCCGATATCGGGAGGTTCTACTGCCAGGAAAGTTCCCACTCTTGTTCTTCTTGCGCCACAATTTGGAGGTCACGGTTTCTTTTTCAACCATGGTTTAAAGCAACTGGCCAATGAGATGATTGCTGCCGGCGAGATTCAACCGATGGCGATAGTGTGTGTTCCCAACGACAGAGTATTTGGCGGCTATTTCTATTCAGGACACTACGCAGCTGCCGGTGACTACGATACACTGATCAGTTTCACGCTCCCCGAGTACTTGTATTCGAGCCTGCCATTCCTTGACCCCGATCCGACCAAGCTCAGCATCGGCGGCGTTGGCCAGGGAGCCTATGGCGCATTTCGGGCAGCTATGATGAACCCTGGCAGATTCCGGGCTATTAGCGTTACTGACGGACCGCTTGATTTTGATGGCAACGACAACGTGGCGACCGACAGTGGTTTTGTCAGCATGTTCGACGATGTACTTGATGAGCAGAACCTCAAGGGAGAGGCGTCGTGGAATCATAAGTTCGACAGCACTACGCTACTGGCCAATATGTTTGCCGGTGCGGCCCTGGCATTTTCGCCACACGACACAGCCATTACCTACAATGTCGAGTATCGCAACAATATTATTACTGGCCTCCCATATATTTCTAATATTGAGATCACCAGCCGTGATACTATTGCCGATGAGACAACCCTCATCGATAGCTTGATTTCTCCCACTGAGAACAGCTTCCATTTCCACATGCCGTTCGATCAGGATGGAGCCATCTATCAGCCGATCTGGGACATGTGGCTGGCCAACAATCTTGAGAATATGCTGACCAGTCAATTGGACGGTGTCAGCTTGTGGTTTGGACTCAACTCGAACGCTAAGTTGGGTTTTCACCAGCAGACCGAATCGTTTATGAGTACTCTCGGGACAGCTGGCTACAGCTATGATGTGAAGGAATACATTCCGTATGACGACTCATACCTCGGTGCCAATAACGAATATTTGTATACTATTCTCCGCGACATGCTGATTTTCCATTCGGAAGCATTTGGCGAGTAAGATATGTGAATGATTACAATGCCCGGAAGACCACTACTGTTCTTCCGGGTTTTTTTATGCTATGACGAAAAACCAACAATACGATATAGTCGCCGTGGGCGCTCATCCTGATGATGTGGAGGTCGGCTGCGGCGGTGTACTGATTGATCTTGCCAAGCGTGGATGTCGTTGCGGCATTGTGATTCTCACGCAGGGAGAGATGGGAACAGGCGGCTCTGCGGAGATTCGATCACTTGAGGTGGAGAAGGCAGCCGAAATTCTTGGCGCTGATATTCTGGCGAGGTTCGACTGGGGCGATACGAAACTACAGGACAGTTATGACAAGCGGCTGGCGGTAGCGGAAATCATTAGAAAGGCTCGTCCCAAGATCGTTCTGGCTTCCTGTCCTCAAATTGGGCACGGTCGACGGCAATCCCATCCTGACCACGTTGCCGCTGGAGTGATTGTAACAAATGCGATCCATCTGGCTTCGCTTGCGAAAGTCGATCTGGCCGGAGAGTCACATTTAGTGACCAGGACGTTTCACTATTTTCTACCTCCCGGTGTGACGCCTGATTTTGTCATTGATATCACGCCTCATTTTGATCGATGGATCAAGGCACTTTCGGCTCACCAGTCGCAGTTTCTCAATCCGGATAAATCGCGTGACTATATTGAGCAGTTGACCGCCATGGCGCGGTCGTTTGGACTACAGGCTCGCTGCAAGTATGGTCAGGGGTTTGGTTCTACCGAACCAATCCAGGTCGGCAACATCATGAATCTCATCACCGGTGAGTGACCTGAAGTGGCAAGCCACTCTTAGGGTGGCAAGCCACTTAAATCCAGCTTGCTGGTCAGTCGCGGGAGATTTTAAGGACTTCGTACTTGATAGTGCCGATCGGTACAGAAAACTCAACCACATCACCGACCGCTTTGCCCAATAGGGCAGCACCGATAGGCGACTTCACCGAAATAATGTCGTTGTCAACATCAGCTTCCTCCGGCGGTGCCAGCGTGTATTCGATTTCTTCACCGTCGCTGAGGTCTTTTACGAGAACTTTGCCGAAAATGTAGGCCTTGTCGTCGGGAATCTTGTCGGTATCAATCGTCCGCGCTCGTGACAGCTTGTCCGACAGCTCGGCAATCTTGCGTTCAAGATGCCCCTGGGCTTCTTTGGCCGCATCGTACTCGGCGTTTTCGGATAGATCGCCCAACTCCCGAGTGCGTTTTATCTCGGCAACAATTTTGGGGCGCTCCTCGAACTTGAGCCGCTTTAGCTTGCCCTCAAGTTTGATCAGCCCTTCACGGGATAAGTAAACCGGTTCACACATAGTGATACTATTATAATTGATGGGCGCTGTATGTCAAAGAGTTTGCTTTCGTCTCGGCAAGAAAGAGATACAATACGATTGAAACGGCCAGCCCCGGGAAAATCGGTTCCATTCCCCACCAGTAAACTCCGTCGGCATTAATGTACTTCGATAAATACCAGACAAGGGCCGTGCCACCGCTGGCAACGATTGAAATGAACGCCCACCGAGCAGGCAGGCGTCGGCGACCAACAAACGATGAGAAAACCGGTATCAGTAGAGCCGGCGTACCGATTGATCCAAAGACATGCCAGATGTCTACGACCGAACGGAAAAAAAGCGCCAGCACTACCGCCAATCCAACTGACAACACCAAGCCAATTCGGGTGACCGTTATGATTCTTGATTCGTTGAGATGGAACAACCGTTGAACGATGTCACGGCTGAAAGTCGACGCACAGAGGAAAGCGTATGAATCGACCGTCGACATGACCGTGGCCAGTAGCGATAGAGCAAACAGGCCGAGAAAACCGGTGGGCAGGACCATCAAAGCGAGAGCCGGATATGAACCGACCGGGTTAGCCAAATCCGGCAGCAGGGCGCGGGCATAGAGGCCACACGATGTTGTCATAAAATCGAATACCGCCCAGCAGACAATCGAAACAAGTATGCCTTTGCGGGCGGTGGTGGCGTCTTT
>DAOUUR010000498.1 GCA_030668045.1 bacterium | reverse complement strand
ATTCGAACTGAACTGAATGTTGGAGATAAGTAAAACCAGCTATGCTGGCTAGCTGGCAGGCGGAGCCTGTTTTAGATATATGCCGCAATTCGAACTGAACTGAATGTTGGAGATAAGTAAAACCAGCTATGCTGGTGCCGAAGGGGGGACTCGAACCCCCACTCCCTTGCGAGAACTGCGCCCTGAACGCAGCGCGTCTACCAGTTTCACCACTTCGGCACTAATAGCTGTCGGTCCATCAAAGATATCGACAACCACGCCGGAGAATATACTGCCCGCAACCGGAAAAGCAACCGCAATTTTGGGGAGCGAAATCGCCGATTATTCGTGTTCGCTATCACGCGGATAGTCCCGTAAATGGCGCTGGAGCATCTCTTTTCCGTAAGGGTCCAGGTACTCGCCCAACGCGCGGAGTGAGGCATTATCATCGACACCGTCCTCCGGAGTCAGGGTCGATCCGTCCTCGGGCGCAGGATATGTTGATACATCCTTGACTCGGTAGAGGTCGCCCTTTTCTCTGGCAAACAACTCTGAACTTGCAACAAGAGTGGTGTCGAATCTTAAGAATTGCCCGGAGTGCTTGTTGGGATAATTACTGAGGCTGACCAGTATCTCAAATTCTCCATCTTTGAGACGTGGGATAAAATAGTCGATCGGATCAAACACATTATGGCGTAGCGCCAGATGAAAAAAGAAAGGGTCGCTGATACCCTGTAGGAGATTGAGAAAATCGAAACGTTGCTTGAATCGCGATCCTGGGTGCGAGTAGTGCTCGTTGTTAGCAATGAATGCATAGGCCGGAAGAAATGCAAACAGTTCCTCGCGATCAGTCAGAACGACAGACCCTACCGGCAAATCGATCTTCCCGTTACCACGGTACCATGATGGTACTTTGGCAGTTCGGGCAGTACGCACCATCTTCTTCTTGGCCACCGCATTGAAATTATGCAGGAAAACCGGTATCAACACAGCGATCAGAACCGGTATGACATATCGATATTTCCCTCTCCGCCGACTCCATCGCATCAGCCCGGCGACCATCAATCCAACAAATGGTCCGGCCAGATAGACAACAAATTCATTCGCTTTGACCAAGTTGACCGGCTTGTTGATTCCACCGAGAAAAGCTCCCAGCAGGTAGAAAAGACAGGTAGCCCCTGTCAGGAGTAGTAGAGCGCGATTGATCGGCGCTTTCGGTCGTCTCAGTGAGTTGACGATCCCGCAAAGAAACAGAATTCCTGGAATCGTGACGGCGGTAAACAGAAACAGTATCCCTGTGCTGCCGATGTGATGCCATCGTTGCTGTGCTGGATCGTAACCGTTGGTCAATGAGGATATCATCAATGGTAGCCAATAAACAGAGCTAACAACTGCTGCTCCGGCTAACACTCCACCGTAAACCTTCCAGTCAAACCGTCCAACGTAATGCCGAAATGCATGCTTGCCTTTGGGTACGAGACGAACAACAATCAGCAGACCACCGAAAAAGAATGCAAAATAGTAGGTAATGAAGATCACTCCGCCTATCAAGCCACCAATCAGCACTTGACGCCAATCCACTTTCCGGCGACCAACTCCTTCGATATAGTGCAGCCACCACGGGATAAATAGGCTGTTGCCTACAAATGCATGCGGCGATACGAGAGGCGGTATCTTGCCAATTGAGCAGAAAAGAAAAGTGAAGAGCGTGATCAGAAATGCCTGCAGCGGCGTGACGAGTTTCCGCCACATGAAATATAGCACAAACGGCCCTATCAGATATATTAGCTGGCTGCCGATCTTGAGCATCCGAAACGCCTCAAGCGAGCCGACCTTCGCGCCTATCGCCAGAATGAAGTAGTACAGCGGCGGATAGAAAGTTGGCAAACCCTTGTAGTACATGTCAGCCGGCCAGAACGAACTCATATATCTCATGACCATCGCCGTTCGGAATTTCTGATCACCCCAATAGGCATTGATGCTGAACGGTGTGCCATCCAGAATCAGACTGACCGTTACTAAGCCATAGATTGACAAACCGGAAATCAGCAGCCACGCTTTTGCCTTTTGAGTCAGCTTGGAACACCAGATCGCAATTACGGCAAACCAGAAAAGAAGTGCCCAGAAATCAAGCCGAATACAGTCGAAGATCAGTAATTCTTCAGTGAAGGTTTTTCGTGGATACGAATATCCGAGCAGCCAGATACCGGCGACCGCGAACGAAATCACCGCAAGGAATGTAATGGTATTGTATTTGGGTAGGCGATTGAACATGAGGCTAATAAGCTACAATTACTTCATCGTGAAGTCT
>DAOUUR010000610.1 GCA_030668045.1 bacterium | reverse complement strand
TCCTCAAGTGAATCAATCGCTACGCCGGTGCGGCCAACCTCACCCTGCGCCAATGGATGATCCGAGTCATATCCGATTTGTGTCGCCAAATCAAAAGCAACCGAAAGTCCGGTTTGTCCTCGCGCGAGAAGATACTTAAAACGTTTGTTGGTCTCAGTAGCTGTTCCGAACCCGGCATACTGACGCATAGTCCACAACCGCCCTCGGTACATGTCAGGATAGACACCTCGAGTAAACGGAAATTCCCCGGGGCAGCAAGCTGCCTTTGTTTCTTTCTCTTCAGGCGGTGCCACAACAACTGGTATCTCGATCCCGGAACTGTTTACTTTCTTAGAGGGCGCCATTATTCGAACTCCAGAAGCATGTCACCTTTTTCAACCGAAGCACTTTTTTTCACACTGATAGATTTTATGATCCCATCAGACTGTGCCTTGAGGACATTTTCCATTTTCATCGCTTCGATCACAATCAAAGTATCATCTTTTGAAACAGTATCGCCTACCGCGATCTTCACTTCAAGAATCAATCCCGGCATAGGTGCTTTCAGAATCTTCTGAACGGACGCTTCGGAAGTGATACCTGCTCTCTTTCGCAACTGCGCGAGATGGAACTGTTCAACATCTGCTGCGATTTCCACTCCGAGCATGAACACAATTCTTCCTTCATCGTTACCGTTGGCACGAACATCTACTTCATACGAACGGTCATCCACAAGAAGCACCGACCGAGTATCGTTCAATTCGTGATTGGATATCTTAACCGGGGAACCATCAACAGTCACGCCATAACCATCGGCACGGTACTCCAACTCGACATCGAACTCTCGACCTTCGACTTTGACCAGGTAGCGCGGCATCAGCGGCTCCCTCCAAACTTGCGAAGGCGGTCACTACGATGGTATTTGCTCCACTGAGAACCATCATCTTTGTTCTGGCGTCTGGGGCCGATGGTGATCTTGCGCTCATGCGTAAACTTGTTCAGCGCTGCCGCAATAGCGGCGCAGCGAAGTATATTGTCATCGAGAATCTCGTAATTGTTGTTGGGAAACTCTTCAGCCAGAAAGCTCGTGGAGAGGTCACCTTTTACAAATTTATCGTTGTTCAATACCGCAAGGTGGAATCCAATTGTTGTCTTCAGCCCGGACACACGATACTCCAGAAGAGCGCGACGGGTGCGTTTGATCGCTTCGTTCCTGTCACTCCCCCACACTACCAGTTTGGCAATCATCGGATCATAGAAGATAGGTACCTCGTTAAATATCACGACTCCTGAATCAACTCGCACACCGGGCCCCGCGGGGATGCGGTAGTGATTGAGCGTACCGGTGGAGGGCGTAAACCCTTGCTGTGGATCTTCGGCATAGATACGACACTCGATAGCATGGCCGTCGAGTTTGATATCTTCCTGGGAATACCGAAGCGGTTCTCCCTCTGCTACCGCAATCTGCTCTTTGACCAGATCGACCCCGGTGACCATCTCGGTGACCGGATGCTCCACCTGCAACCGAGTGTTCACTTCCAGAAAATAGAACGACCCATCCTCAACAACCATAAACTCAACCGTACCGGCGCCGATGTATCCAGTCTTGAGTGCGATATCGATTGCGGCAGCACCCATCTTTTGACGCAATTCCGGAG
>DAOUUR010000381.1 GCA_030668045.1 bacterium | reverse complement strand
TGGCACGGTCGAGTATCGACTCGGCGTACAGCCTGACCGCCTACAATGCATCTTCGACTTCTCGCTCCCTGACGACAATGCTGGTGATCACCCTTATCGGAATGCCGATTGTGATCTTCTACACAATCTACATCTACAGGGTATTCAAGGGTAAAACAGTTATTACGGAGGAGAGCTATTGACGCGATAATCGCCAGTTTGCGCTGGCAGGATATCGAACTCACTAACAGGTTGTTGAAAAAGTGATATTCCAGTCATTGCAATGACCGAAATGTTACTTCTTCAATAACCTACGGGAACTCAAACGAGACTGCAATACGACCGGATAAAGGTCGAGCCCGCCTGCGGGGAGGGAGGAACAACAGACGGGCTCTATCGAGTTGTTTGTTCTAAGAAGTATAACCTTTAAACCAATATACGTTGGTTTTTGTTCCCAGTCAATCTCAAATTTGCGGGGTGGGACAATTAACTGCTAAAAAGTGCTCTGGCCTGCTATTTATGGCCGCCGCAGGATCAACATCGTAATATCGTCCGATTGCTCCCGTTTGCCACGAAACGACACAACCTCAGAATAGACCTTATGACCGATTTCATCCGCCGGTAACTGGTGATTTTCACGCAGTAATTTCTCCAGTTTCTCTTCGCCGAATTCCTGCTCCTCTTCGTTGAATGCCTCGGTGATGCCGTCGGTATAAATAAACACTGACTCACCTTTTTCCAAGTTAATCCGGTGTGCCGTATAGCCATAGCCGGGCACCACGCCGATAATCAGGTCGGCCTCGGAAGGCAATTCAATCTCTCCGCTCGTCCTCAGAACGACCGGTGGGCAATGGCCGGCATTTATGTATTCCAGCTCATGGTTGCCAGAATCGTACATTCCAAAGAGCGCTGTTATGTACTGCTGGGGCGGAGTGAAAAGGCAGATCAGCCGGTTGAGGCTTTCGGCCAACTCCACAAGTGAAATATCACCGCCACGCGAGAGTTGAGAGCGCAGGACCGCCTGGGCGTTGGACATCAGGAGAGCGGCCGGCATACCTTTCCCGGAGACATCGCCCAGCGAAACAAAGACCCGCCCCCCTTCCAACTCAACCATGTCATAATAATCGCCGCCCATCTCTTTGGCTGGCGTATTGAATCCAAATACTTCGTATGCTTCGGTTGCAAGGTTAGTCCCGGGGAGGAATCCCTTCTGAATCGATTCAGCAACTTTCAATTCGTTACGGATCGCAACTAACTCGCGATCTTTCTCGACCAGTTGAGCGTTCTCGACAACTTTGGCCGTCTGTGTTCCTACAATCCCCAGAAAACGACGGTCGGTGTCATCAAATCCGGCCTTGTCGCTCTTGTTAAAAACCGCCAGCACTCCGATCATTCCGTTTCTCGAAAGGAGCGGCGCGGCCAGAAGCGACCGAATTCCCAGAGCGCTCATGTTCATTCCGCGAAACCGCTCGTCACCGGCAGGATCGTTTGACAGGAGAATCTTCTTGTTCTTGATCATCCAGCCGGTCAGGCCCATGTTGAGGCGAAGTGGCAGTTGGCCGGAAATCGGCCGTATTTCCCGAACAAAAGTCTTGAACCGATTCTCAGTGTCTTCCTCATCTTCAAGCAGGAATATCGCACCCTGAGAGGCACCCACCCGATTGAGACAGTGATCGACAATAATGTGAGTGATTTTCTCAACCGACATGGCCACATTAATGGCGTTGGCGATCTGGTTGAGGGCTGTCAACTCATGCACTGAGTTGCGGAGACGGCTTAATTCTCTGTCAGAAATATTTGGCATTGGCCTCCAGCGCCACGTATATTATGGAGATAACTCAACACCCTGAATTATATATATTTGTTAGATATGCAGGCAATCTATAATTTTGCGGTCGAAATGACTGTATAGCCCCAGATCAAGACTATGTTAGCTACCGGATCGACATTTGGCCACTATCTGATAGATAAAGTCCTCGGTGAGGGCGGGATGGGTGTTGTCTACAAGGCCACCGATACTCGGGAAGATCGGGTGGTGGCTCTCAAGGTTGTCGCCGAAAAACTGCTCGACACAGGAGATTACCGAACCCGGCTGGCCGAGGAAGCTGAGAAAGCCGCCTCAATCGACTCCCCGCATGTGGTCAAGATATGGGATTCCGGCGAGTGTGAGGGGCTGCCTTTCATCGCTATGGAATATGTCTCCGGCGAGGAGTTGGCCTCCAGCCAGGGCGAGGATAACCTCAATCGCAAAATCGAAATCACCCGCAAAATAGCCCAAGGAATCCAGGCCGCTCATTCGGTTGGCATTATTCACCGTGACCTGAAGCCCGAAAATATCAAGCTGACCTCATCGGATGAAATCAAGATATTCGATTTTGGCCTGGCTAAGAGTGTCCGCCCAGATACAGTTGACGCGCTGGGAAATATCGAAGGCACTCTCTACTATCTATCCCCTGAGCAGGTCTCAGGCGATCCACTGACTTATGTTTCCGACTTGTTCAGCTTCGGCACTATTCTCTTTGAATTCTTCACCGGTGAACGACCGTTTGAAGGCGACTATGCGGCCAGTATTATCTACTCGATTCTCCACGAAGACCCACCCGCGCCGGTTGAACTGAATGTTGATCTGCCCGAGTGGATAAACGACATGATTCTGAAACTGCTGGCCAAGGATCCAGCCGACCGTTTTCAGAATGTTGATTCAATTCTTGACCACATTGAAAGCAGTCTCAGTGGCACTTCCAGTGTGATTACGCAACCGGTCAAGCAGCGACGAACTGTTACGGTGATTGATATCAAGAATCTCTCGGGCGACGATAGCTGGGATTATTTCTGTCAGGGGTTCACCGATGACGTCATTAACGAACTGTCACGTCGTACCGACCTGACAGTTTCAGCCGAACCTTCAACCGCCGTACCCAGAAATGTGCGCGAGATATTCAAGCATTGTCGTTCCGATTTTGTGATTGTCGGCTCGCTGATGAAATGGCAGGAAAATATCAAGCTGCATCTGAGCATCTACGGCGATGATGGCGGCAAGCTGATTTTTGGCAAGAACTACGAGTGTCTCGCTTCGGAACTCTTTGAATTGCTCTCCAGTGCGGCGAAGGATGCTTCGGTCGCTCTGGCCGAAGA
>DAOUUR010000114.1 GCA_030668045.1 bacterium | reverse complement strand
TGCCCCTTTTGAGTATATTTCCGACCGGGTTGTCTTGAGAGCGGCCTGCTGCAGACCTCTGTCGAAACCCCTGAGCCACGAGCGAAGCTCGGGGCGTGGTTTCGACAACCTTCACTGCACAAGACTATCATGCTGGCCCCGGTCTACCAATTCCGGTGGAGTAGTCCTAAAAGCGGTGAGCCGCTGCCGGCGCGGGTTGACTTTTGTTCTGTTAGCGGCTACTTTGACAGTCAGATGGCTCCAGACATGAAATTGCAGCGCGAGATTGTTGATGTTGGCTCTCGACTGTGGCAGCGAGGTATGGTTGCCGGATCGGACGGAAATATCTCAGCCCGCTCAGGTGGCGATCGCATTTTCATCACGCCTGCTGGTGAGGCCAAAGGCAGTCTCGAAAACAACCAGTTGATTACAGTTGATCTCGATGGCCGCCAGATGGCCGGGGAAGGTCGGCCAAGTTCTGAACTGCCGATGCATCTTGCTATCTACAAATCACGGCCGGAAATTGCGGCCTGTGTTCATTCTCACGCACCCCACGCTACCGCTTTTGCTGCGGTTGGGATCGAACCGACTCGGCATATATTACCGGAGGTGGTGCTATTTGTTGGTCGCATTCCTTTGGTGCCGTTTGCTTTCCCCGGTACGGAGGCTGTGGCTGAATCGTTGGCTCCATTTATCGATGAGCACGTTGCTTTCCTGCTTGGGAATCACGGATTGCTGACGATTGGCCGGACTCTTGAGGAAGCGTACCGCCGGCACGAAGTGGTGGAGCATTACGCTCAAATTCTGATTGCTGCCCATCAGATTGGATCGGTCAAAGAGATTCCACAGGAAGATGTTGCCCGGCTGGAAAAGCTCCGGCGGCAAATGGATGAGCAGTTTTCCGAAGAATAATCGGAGGGAAAATGGTAAAAAAAACAGTGATTGAAAAAGCCGACCGTCTCTACCAGCTACCGCCCGACATCTTCTCGTTTGTTCGCACTGATAGAAAACAACCGCTGCTGAGAAAAACTCCGCTGATTGATCTGGGGCGATTCCACTGGCCTGTAGAACCGACGAGCGATGGACCAACAGTCTCCTCGCTCGCTTCCGCCGATAGCCTCGACCGTCTCCGCGAAGGACTGGCTGAGTGGTTTCAGGCGCAGCACGGAGTTCGGATTAATCCGCAGAAGGAACTGTTTATCGGAGCCGGTATCTCGACTCTGCTCTACCAACTTTCGTTGGCGTTTATCGACAGTGGCGATATAACCTTTGTGCCCAACGCAGGTCTGCCGCTCTACCGCCGGATCACATCGGCCTGTGGTGGAGAGCCAATCGGCTACCCGGTGTCGGCAAAAAACGGGTGGCGTCCTGATCTGGACAAGATCAACTCAAGACTCGGTCGGGCAGCCCGCATACTTTTTCTGAATTCTCCCCATAATCCTTCCGGCGTAGACCTGACCACCGGTGAGTTTGAGGAAATTGTCTGGCTGGCGGGTCGAGAGAATTTGATTGTCATAAACGATGCCGCCTACCAGTCGGTTTCAGGGCGCAAAGTTGCCTCGTTGCTGTCGGTCAAGGGGGGTAAGAAAAACGGCGTCGAAGTTTACTCTTTTTCGTACATGCTTGGTCTCCCGTCGGTGCCATTCGGGTTTGTCGTTGGTAATCGCGAGATAATCTCCAGCCTTGAGCAAACAGCGAGGTTGCTGCCATGTAGGGTATCGAACGAGCTTGCCGAAATGGCCGCCGCCGCCCTGCGACAATTCCCCGGTGAAGGTCTCACCACGGCGCGCAAACGTTTCCAGCAGGGTTTGGCCGCCGCCGATCAGTTTCTGGAGAAGCTGTCATTGGAGCGAACCGGCGGCGATGCTGTCCCGTTTTTATGGGCTCGGATCGAACGACGTCGCCAGTCGATGGCTGCTGCTACCGCTTTGTATCGCCGCAGCCGGGTGCTGTTGGCTCCGGGGCAAGCGTTTGGAGACAACGGCGAAGGTTTCCTTCGCCTGTCGTTGACGGCCCCAGCAGAGGATTTCCGGAAAGGCTGCGAGAGAATAAAAGGCAAGTTAAGGCTGATGAAATTGGGAGAAGACGAGTGAAAGACATTATCCGGCTGAGTGGGATGACGTTCTACGGGTATCACGGCGTCTCGGCGGCTGAGAAGGAAACCGGCCGGGCTTTTGAGGTTGATTGCGAGCTCGAACTTGATCTGGCCGATGCCGGTCATACCGATGAACTGGCCGACACTGTTGATTACGGAAGTGTCTATGCCGAGATCAAGCGAGTGGTCGAAGGCAAAGCGTTTGCTCTGCTGGAAAAACTTGGCGAACATCTGGCCGACATCGTTCTTGACAAGTTTCCGATCTATCGAGTAACTTTGAGGGTCCGCAAGATGAATCCGCCCGTGGCCGGTCAGGTGAAATATATTGAAGTGGAAATCACCCGCGATCAGGGCGATACAGGAAAGTTGATCGACAACGAGAACTGAGTTACATTTTTCCGGAGAGACTATGGCCGAAACAGTTTTTATTCTCATAGGGTCCAACCTTGGTGATCGGGAAGCATATCTGATAGATGCCCTGATCCGGCTGGAGGAGATCGACGGTTTGGAAATCGCTGCAACATCGGGTATCTATGTTTCTGAAGCCGCCGGGATGGATGAGGGTAGCCCGTCGTTTATGAATCAGGTGGTGATGGCCGACTTTCTATACCTGCCGCACGAACTGCTTAACGCTCTTGAGTCGATTGAAAAATCGATGGGGCGGACCGGTAAGGGAGAGATGATACCGCGAACTATCGATCTGGATATTCTTCTGTTTGGCAATCAGATCGTCAAGTCCGACACGTTATCAATTCCGCACCCGGAACTGTTGAATCGACCGTTCGCGATGGTGCCGTTGCTGCAAATTGAACCGGAAATTGTCCACCCGGTGACCAAGCGACCGATAGCTGATTCACTGGACGCCACGGAAGCAGAAAAAATCGTACTGTACAGGGACCATGTTGCAAGAAACGTTTGAACATGAGTATATAGCGGTCGAGGGTGTGATCGGTGCCGGCAAGACCAGTTTTGCACGGATGCTGGCGGAGCGAATTGATGCTGAGTTGGTCGCTGAAGAGGTCTTTGAAAATCCGTTCCTGGTCGATTTTTACAAGAGTCCCAAGCGATTTGCGCTCTCATGCCAGCTATTTTTCCTCATTTCGAGATTTCAACAGCAACAGCAACTCACCACCCGTGACCTTTTCTCGAAGCGAGTCGTTGCCGATTATATTTTTGCCAAGGATGCTATCTTTGCGCAGGTGAATCTCTCCGAACGAGAGACCGCTCTCTACAACAGAATCGCTCCGGTTCTGGCCGGTGATATTCCTCGGCCCGATCTGGTGATATATTTGCAGGCTTCTACCGCTACTCTGATGGATAGGATCCGCAAACGCAATATCAGTTTTGAAAAAACTATAGACCACGAATACATCGAGATGCTCAATCAGGCGTATGACTACTACTTTTTCGACTACAGCGAGACACCGTTACTGGTAGTCAAGACCGACCTGATTGATTTTGTGAAAAACCCTGAGCATTTTGATGATCTCATAGAGCAAATCAGCAGACCTGTTGCCGGTAAGAAATATTATGCGCCGGCCGGCGATCTAGTTGGGCGGTAAACGATGTCTTCGATCAAAGACCGTAAGAAAACCACAATCCTGAGTTTTGGCGCCAAAAAAGCACGCGGCGAGAAAATCACCGTGCTGACGGCCTATGATTGCTTCATAGCCGGACTTCTGGATCGGGCCGGTGTCGATTGTATTCTAGTTGGCGACTCAGCCTCCAATGTCATTCACGGTTTCGATAGTACGCTGCCGATTACGATGGATATCATGGTGGCGCATACCGCTGCGGTCGCACGAGGCACACAGAAGGCACTGGTTGTTGCCGATATGCCGTTCCTGTCGTTTCAGCCATCAGTTGAGGTAGCAATCACCAACGCTGGACGATTCCTCAAAGAAGGGGGAGCCGAAGCGGTCAAGATGGAGGGTGGGCTGGAGATGGTGCCTACAGTCAAGCGTGTTATCGAATGCGGTATCCCGGTGATGGGCCATATCGGGTTGACGCCGCAGTCGATTCACAGTTTTGGCGGACCGAAGGTACAGGGCAAAGAAGACCGTTCGCGCGCGTATCTGATGGAGTCAGCTCTTGCACTGGAAGAAGCAGGTTGTTTCTCGATGGTTCTTGAACTGGTCAACGCCGATGTAGCTGGAGAGATTACAGCCGCATTGAAAAAGGCTGCCACTATCGGTATCGGTGCCGGTCCCGACTGCGACGCTCAAGTTCTGGTCACCAACGACATGCTCGGACTGCGCAAGGAAGGGTTCAGGCCCAAGTTCCTCCGTGAGTATGCCGACCTCACTCCGGTTATAGTAGATGCGGTCGAGCGTTATATCTGCGACGTAAAAGACGGCAAATTCCCCAACAAAGACGAATCATACGGCAAGTAACAAGGCTGTTCCAATTGGCATGTCAGCCGCGAAGCCATATCTTAAGTGATTAGTGGGTCTGTATTGTTTAGGTTAATACCGAAACCTGATTCAATTGCGAAACAGTGTTCGGTGAATTGATACGACTGATCAAATAGAAAAAGGAGCTGAGACATGGGAAACTGGTTAGAAATAATTGGTCAATGGGGATCACAATACGGTCCCACGTTGCTGGGCGCTCTGGCTATTCTGATTGTTGGTCGCCTGCTGACGGGTGTGCTGGCGGGAGTGGTGAAGCGTCTGATGAACCGGGCTGGCACCGATGATATGTTGACTGGATTTGTAGTCAGCATAACCAGAATCGCCCTGCTAACTTTCGTAGTCCTGGCGGCGCTCAACACTTTGGGAGTGCAGACGACTTCGTTTGTTGCCATTATTGGTGCGGCCGGTCTGGCGATTGGTTTTGCCTTGCAGGGTTCACTAGCCAACTTTGCTTCCGGGGTCATGTTAGTCATATTCCGGCCGTTCAAAACAGGAGACTACGTTGAAGCTGGTGGATCAAGCGGTTCGGTTGAAGAGATTACGATTTTCAACACGGTGCTTAAAACGCCGGACAACAAGAAGGTCATTGTCCCCAACAGCAAGATCACCGGTGACAATATCACAAACTATTCAGCCCAGGAGATGCGGCGAATAGATATGGTCTTTGGGATTGGCTACGATGACGACCTGCGTCAAGCCAAACGGTCGCTTGAGCAAATGCTGGCCGAAGATGAACGGGTTCTGAAGGATCCTGCTCCGCAGGTGGCTGTCTTGGAACTGGCTGACAGTTCTGTTAATTTCGCGGTAAGGCCCTGGGTGAAAACCGGGGATTACTGGGATGTTTATTTTGATCTCACGGAGAAAGTCAAATTGGCGTTCGATGAGCAGGGGATTTCGATACCGTTCCCTCAGACAGATGTTCACCTGCATCAGGTGGCCGCAGGCTAAAGGAGAGTACAATGAGTTTCTTGAAAGCAATTGGCGTTCTGACGGTAGCTATGCTGATACCGTTGACGATTCCGGCACAGGAGGAGGTTCCGGACAACGGAACATGGAAAACAGCTCTTCAGGCCGATGTTATGACTACGCAGACATCGTACTCCGATTCATGGGTAGGCGGCGAAGCTGGATCGGTCAACTGGGTGTCGAATCTCAACGGCTCGGCCCAGAAACAGTTGGCTAACTGGTTTGATCTGAAGTCGTCCCTGAAAGTATCGTTCGGGCAGACTCTGACCCAGGATGCCGAGACCAAGACATGGAGCAAACCGAACAAATCGACCGACCTGATTGACTGGGAGACAGTTGGGAGCTTTACTCTTCACGGGGCAATTGATCCCTACGTTGCGTTCAGATTGGAAACGCAGTTTTTTGATGGCACCAACGTAGCGAAAAAACTGTTCTTTTCTCCGATGAGACTGACCGAGTCGGCAGGTATAACGCGCAAGTTTTTTCAGAAGGACAAAGATGTCGTTTCTTCACGGCTCGGACTCGGTCTGCGTCAGACACTCAAGACGATTATTCTCGACGTACAACTAAACACTACCGATTCTACGCTGACCGATGGTGGGATAGAGTCGGTAACCGATGCCACGCTAAGCATCAACGATCGGCTCAAATACACCGGTAAGCTGACGCTCTATAAAGCGTTCTTTTTCTCCGAGAGTGACAGGGTTAAGGGTACACCGTTTGAGGATGACTGGAAAGCGGTTGATGTCAACTGGGAGAATATCGTTTCAGCATCGATAACAAAGATCGTCACCGTCAACCTATATACGCAGCTTCTGTACGATAAGGAAGTGAGCAAGAAGGGTCGTTTCAAAGAGACCCTGGCTCTGGGATTTGTTCTGAAGATGTTGTAGAGGATCTATTTGATTGGAGGTCTATCAGGTTATAGAGTGGCCGGTAGATGTCCACATCTGCAGGTTGTCAAGCCGTTAAGAACATACCGGCACATGTGGACATGTGCCGGTCACAGAGGAGTAACAGCTGATTCGATTTGAAATCCATACTATCAAAACATTAGATGGAGACTTGATATGCCTTTTATTGAGATTAACGACATAGCCGAGCGGGAAGTTCTTCCCGGATGCAAGGCTCGTATTGTCCATGCAGACAACATGACTCTGGTCTACTGGTCGTTTGATCCGGGGACAGTTATACCGGAGCACTCCCATCCGCACGAACAGGTGGCCAACTTGCTTGATGGTGAATTTGAGCTTACTGTCGGCGGTGAGACCCGCGGCCTTAGAGTTGGATCGGTGGCGACCATTCCATCCGACACACCGCACTCGGGGAAAGCGATTACCGCAGCACGAATTCTCGATGTTTTCCATCCGATCCGCGAAGACCTTCTGTAGGCAGCCGAGAATCGCAATTGGTTCCGGTCTGGCGAATGTTGCTGGTGTCTAGCGACCACTCATTGGATATTTATAATCAATTGCGTAGCAGTCAATAACCATAATTGTTTAAAACTTGACTTGAAGTAGTCCGGCGAGTTCCTTGGCGGCGTTGTTGAAACATTGTTTTGGTCGCACGAAGGATGACATCGTTGAAAAGGATTCTTGCGTTACTCAGCCTGATAGTGGTAGTCTCAAGCGGGGTCGTTTTGGCTGGAAGCGTCACTCTAAATTGGACCGCTCCGGGCGATGATGGGGCTGCCGGAACGGCCGCGACGTACCAGGTGAAGTGGTCCGACGCACCCATCGTCGAAACTGCCAGGGACCGGACGGCCGTCAACTTCTGGGCCGCCGAGAACGTGGCCGGCGAACCCGAGCCGAGTG
>DAOUUR010000192.1 GCA_030668045.1 bacterium | reverse complement strand
GGGTGAAAAGCACCTGCGGCGGCAATTGGCCGATCTGGGGCAGATAGGACCGGAGGAAATGCCCGAGGAGTTCTACCATGCTGCTTTGATGACATCAATCGGAGAGGCTTCGGCGCCGGTCAAGACAAAATACGGCTATCATGTCATCAAGGTGCTGGAACGGCGTGAAGCTGTTCCATATTCGGAAGCCAGACGAAGCATCATCGGACACCTCAAGCGGGAACACGTAGTGGAAGTCAAGGAGGCGTTTCGGGATAGCCTCTACGCTGAGTTTGACGCATGGGTAGTAGAAGAGCCAAACCCTATCCATCTGCGACCATACCTGGCCCGAGATATGAAAAAATCTCGAGACAAGGAAGAATGATAGCCAATCAGTCTCCATCTGATTCCGGCCAGATTTCATTTCAGAACGAATTGATTCGTAAAGCCACTCACATGGGTGCGCTTGTTATTCCAGCTGGATACTATTTGCTTCAGTTGGACCGGAGCACGATGCTGGCCCTGATGGTTCCGATCACCTGCTTGATGATCCTGATCGATATCTCCCGTCTGCGACGTTGGGCCTTTTGGAATCGATTTGCCAGCAGATTGATTTCTCCGATTGTGCGCGGCCACGAGAATGCCGGCGATTTCACCGGGGCCACCTACATTCTAACTACTGTATGCTTAACCGTCGCTCTATATGACAAGCCGATTGTGATTGCGGCCCTTGCGTTTATAATAGTCGGTGACACTTTAGCAGCGCTTATTGGTCGCAAGTTTGGGCGACACAAGTGGTTTCGGGGCAAATCAATCGAGGGTTCTGTTGCATGTCTTGTCGGCTGCCTGATTGTTGCGCTGATGGTTCCCGATATCGCGTTGTACGTCAGTCTGTTGGGGGCCGTAGTTGCTGCTTTTGTTGAAGCTTTGCCACTTGGGATCGACGACAATGTTACCGTCCCGATTCTCTCCGGCCTGGCGATGACTCTGGCCGACAAAATAATTCTCACATTCTAAGAAAATTCAGAAGTATTTGTTGGCATATGGAGGGGGATGTGCGTATAATTAATATGCGTAAGGATCATCGACAGTTTCATGGAGGAATGTTAATGTCCGAAGGTGTCGTTAAGTACTTCAATGATTACAAAGGCTGGGGCTTCATCCGTGGTGAAAAGGCCGAAGACGTGTATGTTCACTACACCGCCATCAAGATGGACGGCTTCAAGACACTGCGTGAGGGACAAAAGGTCTTTTTTGAGCTGGCCAACTCTGATCAGGGTTTGCGTGCGGCAAACGTAACGCCCGCCGAGTAGGAAAAGCTCAAGAACCGAATCAGGGTCGCCAAATGGCGGCCCTTTTTTTGTGCGGCTGGGACCGTGCGGTTGGCACCGGACAACTTGAAATACAAGCCTCAATCACTTATATTCTCACCTATGAAAACAATCGATCTGCGTTCTGATACAGTTACTAAGCCATCGTCGGAAATGAGACAGGCCATTGCAACGGCGATAGTTGGTGATGATGTTTTTGGTGACGATCCAACAGTCATCGAACTGGAAAAGCATGTGGCCGGGTTATTCGGGCGTGAGGCCTCGCTGTTTGTACCTTCCGGTACGATGGGTAATCAAATCTGCCTGAAAGTCCTCTCTGAACCGGGCTGGGAATTGCTATGTGACCGGGAATGTCACGTTGTCAACTATGAGGCAGCTGGCCCGGTTATCCACGCTGGCTTGTTGATAAATCTGCTGACAACTGAACGGGGGATGATCACCGCAGAGATGGTTCGCCAGAACATCCGCCCGATAAACCTTCATTGTCCCCTGACCAAATTGGTAACGCTGGAGAATACGCATAATCGCCACGGGGGGACTATCCTTCCGCAGCAAGAAGTGCTGAAGGTTCGCGAAGTGTGTGACGAGTTTGATCTTATTTTCCATCTTGATGGTGCCCGTATCTGGAATGCGCATGCTGCCAGTGGCAAGTCGCTGGAGGAACTGACTGCACCATTTGATTCGGTATCGGTTTGCCTCTCAAAAGGATTGGGAGCGCCGGCGGGGTCGATGATTCTTGGCGGTGCAGAGTTTATCGAAAAATGTCGTCGTGCTCGCAAACTGTTTGGTGGTGGGATGCGCCAGGTGGGAATCTTAGCCGCCGCAGGTCTCTATGCGGTGAAGAATAATATTACGAGGCTGGTTGATGATCACACCAACGCAAAACTGCTGGCCGAAGGTCTAAACGCGCTGGATACATTTTCGGTTGATCTTTCTCGGGTCGAGACAAATATCGTCGTGGCCAATATAGTGGCCGATCTACCGGCTGAAACCATCGTGACAAATCTGAGTGAAGCTGGTGTTCCGGTGGTGCAGTTTGGTCCCAGGAAGATTCGGATGGTGACGCATCTTGATGTCACCGGCGCCGACTGCAAAGAAGCGCTTGACCGTATAGGCGAATTGTTCAACTGACTATTCCAGAGTCGATCATATGACAACCGGAAAAAACGAGTTTATCGTACTGGGGTCATCATCGGGTCTCCCTCAGGCAGATCGTGCGACCGCCGGATACGTTCTCAAGGCGGGGGAGAGCCTGAGTCTGATCGACTGTGGCGGAGGTGTTACTTCGTCGTTCTTGAAACGTGGTCTCGATCCGCTGGCTATCAAACGGATTCTTGTCAGTCACAGTCACCCCGACCACTGCTGCGAGCTGCCGCTGTTTATCCAGTTGATCTATCTGTCTGGTCGAAAGGAGCCTCTGGATATCTACCTGCCCTCGGAGTTTGTCGAGCCTTTCAGGGCGTATATGAACGCGACCTACTTAATTGCCGAGAAGCTGCCGTTTGAGGTCAGGCTTATTGGCTGTGAGGATGGTTTTGGTTTCGAGGATGATATCAGTGTGACGACGGTCGCAAACAATCATCTTCAGGGGTACGCCGGTCTTCTTGAGAAACTGGACTTGCCGAACAAAATGCAGTGTCACTCGCTTCGGATTGAGATTGGCGATCAGACGATATTCTACTCTGCAGATATTGGCGCCTTGGACGATATCAAGAATCATCTGGACGGTCATTCGCTCGTCGTCCTGGAATCGACTCATATCGACCTGGATCAGTTCTTTGAGTTTACTCAGGGAATCTCGGTGGGGCGCTATCTCATATCCCATCTGGGAAGGGCCGATGAGAGCGAGCTGATCAGAGTGTTGTCCGAAAAATACGGTCTTGGCAATCTGGTGATTGCTGAGGATGGAATGACAATCGAACTGTAAGGCGTGCCTCGCGGGGGCGGTGCGGGCTCAAATTACATTTGTTTCTTCTGCCTGAACACCTGCGGCAAACCGGTCCGGGGCAAGTGATGAGATATCCAGCGATGGTTCCTTGCCGCCAATGATTTCAGCGGCGACGATACCTGCAGCAGGGGCGTGCATGAAACCATGCCCCGAAAATCCAACAACGTGGAACATCCCTTTGACCGATGGTTCCCAGCCAATGATGGCACGATGATCGGGAGTCGTTTCGTAGAGTCCGGCCCACTGGTTGGCGATTTCTGCCGTCTCAAGTTGTGGGATACGGTCCAGCGCTTTTTCAAGAATGGTGTCGGTGTAGTCCGGGTCGATTGAGGTGTCAAAGGATCGTTCGACGTTCTTGTCGGCCCAGCCGAGCAGCATTCCTTTGGATTCCTTGTGGCAGTAGAGTCCCGATTTAACATCGACCACCATCGGGAAATCGGGCCGCAGAAAATCCAGTTCACCGGTGGTGACAATTTGTCGGCGAATCGGTTCTACTCGAACCTCAGTTCCTACCATTTCGCCAATCAGGACTGCCTGGGGACCGGCGCAGTTGACAACCAAAGGTGTGCTGATATCTCCCTTCGCGGTACGGACCGTGCTGATCTTGCCAGACTCGGTATCAATGCCGGTTACCTCGGCTTCAAATTCTATCTCAAGGCCAAGCCGACGAGCGCCCTTCTCGTAGCCGGTGAGGAACTCATGAGGGTCACCCAGACCGTCATCGTGACAGAAGGTGGCCGCCTGGATACCATCAAGGGAAACATGGGGGGCATACTGTGGGATATCTTCAGGTTTCAGCCAGTCGACATTGAGGCCAAGCGAACGTTGCAGTTCGTAGTCTTTCCGAAACGACGCTACGTCTTTCTCCTCTTCAAGAAGGAACATGTAGCCGACTTGATCGAAGAGCGCTTCCTGACCGGTTTCCTCGTGAAAGGCTGCAAAGACTTTTTCGGAAAGCATCGACATTTCAATATTAACTTTCGAGGTAAACTGAGCGCGGATGCCACCGGCGGCTTTCGATGTAGCGCCAGCGCCGAGAACCAGTTCTTTTTCCAGAAGAATGATCCGGCCGAACTTCGCCCGAGCCAGATAGAAGGCTGTCGCCATGCCAATGATGCCACCGCCGATAATGACTGCGTCCGCCTGTTGTCGCATATGGTAATCCTCTTGATGCCTGACAAACCTGATAGTGAACTTTTTCACGCAAAAACTAAGCAATTTTCCTGCGAAGTCAAGCCGATTTGGCCTATCGTGGTGCCGGGGCAATTTTTGTTGTGCCCTTGCGTTTGATCGAATAATATGTCTCTGCCATGCACCACCCGATGATAAATAAGATATTTCAGAAGTTGCGTTTTTCGCAAACCAATATTCTGATTCTCCTGGCTATTCTGGTGGGACTTGGGACAGGACTTGGGGCTATCGGATTTGTCGCTCTGATTGAGTACTGCAACACTCTGTTTTTTGGTATGACCGATAAGTTCCTGACTGAGACAATCGGCGAGCGTGGGTTCAAATTCTGGTTGCCATTGATCCCTATGCTTGGTGGATTGCTGGTGGGGCCGATTGTCTACAAATTTGCGGCCGAGGCAAAGGGGCACGGCGTGCCTGAGGTGATGAACGCCGTTGCCCGTATGGGAGGAATTATCCGCCCCCGGGTGGCGGCGGCAAAAACGCTGGCTTCGGCTATATGTATCGGTTCGGGCGGCTCGGCCGGACGCGAGGGACCGATTGTCCAGATCGGCTCGGCTATAGGGTCGACTGTTGGTCAGTTGTTCCGAATGTCCGGAGACCGTGTGAAGGTGCTGGTCGGATGTGGCGCAGCGGCCGGAATATCGGCGGTTTTTAATGCGCCGATTGCCGGCGTCTTTTTCTCGCTGGAAATCATTCTGGGCGACTATGCCATCAAGACATTCTCGCCGGTGATTCTCTCATCGGTAGTAGCTTCGGTGGTGACTCGGACATTCCTGGGTGACCATCCGGCTTTTGGCGTTCCGGAGTATTCGCTGGTGTCGGCCTGGGAAATCCCGCTTTACATGGCTATGGGCGGCCTGCTCGGTGTGATGGGAGTCGGTTTCACTCGTACTCTCGGCCTGTTTGAAGATTTCTTCGATAAGCTCAGGATGTCGCCGATGCTGAAACCGGCACTCGGCGGATTGCTTCTCGGCTGTATTGCGCTATTCTATCCGCAGGTGCTGGCTGATGGTTACGAGACTATCAAACTGACGCTGCACGGTCAGATATGGGT
>DAOUUR010000178.1 GCA_030668045.1 bacterium | reverse complement strand
GTCAGCCTCGGCATCTTCGGAGTCGGGCTGGGTGATGCTGGGTCTGGTCGGGCTGGCGTTTAGCGATGGTCTCTCGGCGCTGTGGATCGTGCCGGGGATCGGCCTGGGGTATCTCTTCAACTGGTTCGTGCTGGCGGAACGACTTCGCAAGAGCACGGCAGCATCAGGTGCGGTAACTCTACCGCAATACATCTGTCACCGTTTCGGTGCAAACTCCGCGGGGCTTCGTCTAACGGCGGTGATAATAATCACCGCATCAATGCTCGGCTATGTGGCCGCGCAAATGAATGCCGCCGGTAAAGCGTTTGGTGCAGTCTTTGAATTGCCATACTGGCTCGGTGTTCTTATCGGCGCAGTTATCGTTCTTGCTTACACGATAACAGGTGGCTTTCGAGCTGTGTGCTGGACAGACATTGTGCAGGGTTCGTTTATGGTAGTCGCGCTAATCGGTATGCCGATAGTTCTCTACACACAGTTGGGCAGCATGGATAATTTTGCCATTGCCATCAACAAGCTCAGTCCTGACCTGCTCACACCATCGGGGGGAAAGATCGGCTATTCACTGGCCGGGTTTGTTGTGGGGATGATCGGTATCGGCCTTGGTTACCCGGGACAACCGCATGTTCTTTCCCGATTCATGGCCGCGCGTAATTTTGCGACGGTCAAGATGGCGGGCGTGGTGGCGTTCTTCTGGTTCATTCTTGTCTATATGGGTGCAATTATATTCGGCATGTTCGCCCGTGCCTATTATTCGAATCTCGCCGATCCCGAACAAGCTCTGCCAATCGCATGTGGTGACTTCCTGCCACCGATTCTGGGTGGGTTTGTGATCGCTGCGATTGTATCGGCCATCTGCTCGACCGCCGACTCGCAATTGATCGTTGTATCATCGGCAATCTCACGTGACGTTATCCCCTGGTTCGGTAAGGGCAAGAACGGATCCGATACTGACCCCCGCACCAGATTGAAAATACTTCAGCGCCTCGACAAATGGGTTCTAATCGTCCTGGCTGTTTTTTCGGTGTTGTTCGCTCTGAGTGAAAACCGCGTCATCTTCGAGTTTGTTCTCTATGCCTGGTCGGCGCTGGGGGCAGCGTTCGGACCGGTTGTGATACTCGGCTTGATGTGGAAGAAGGCCAACAAGTCTGGAGCGATAGCCGGCATGATCACCGGGTTGACGGTAACGGTCGTCTGGAAAAACGTTCCCGTACTCAAAGGCATGATCTACGAATTAGTCCCGGCTTTTGTCCTGTCGTTTATTGCTGTGATCGTCTTTTCATTGGTAAGTGAGAGAAAGGCCGAACAACAATGAACAATCGTGCGCGACAGCTCGTTCGTTTTCTGCTGATCTCCCTGTTCGGCCTGGTCACCGGGTTTGTGATCTTTGCCTATACGACCTTCCAACTATCGACCCCGGTCACCAAAGGACAGATAGCATTGCCGGAGCTTGAGAGCACCGTCGAGATCACTTACGATCAGATGGGCATTCCGCAGATATGGGCTGAGAACGAACACGACATGCTTGTGGCCCTTGGTTACCAGCACGCGGCGGACCGGCTGTTTCAAATGGAGTTGCTTCGTCGTATGGCTCAGGGACGACTCTCGGAGATGCTCGGCGAGGTGACGATTGATGTTGATATTGATCAGCGACGGATCGGTCATCATCGTATCGCCAGCGAAACTTCCAAATCGCTATCAGAGAAAAACCGAGAACGATTGCAGGCCTACTGCGATGGTATCAATGCGTACCAAAGGACCTGTCGCGCGATGCCGTTTGAGTTCTGGCTGTTGCCAATTGATTACGAACCGTGGAGCATTCATGACTGCCTGAGCGCTCTGAGTTTTCAGACATGGGTCTCTCATGCATTGATGAGCCGCGATGAGTTCCGACTCAAACTGTTCGAGGAGCTTGGTACCGAAACATCGTCCGATCTGGCGCCCTCTTATCCGAACTGGGTACCAACAACTGTGGCTCCAGACAATCGACACTCCAGCATAATCCAGAAGTCGGTTCATGACTGGTTGTTTTCCAATGATAACCTTCCGTTTGGCTTCAGCAGAGCTTCCAATGCGTGGGTAGTGGCGCCCGAAAAAAGCCAAAGCGGTCATGCTATGCTGGCCTCCGATCCTCATCTGGAAATAACTCGCCTGCCCCAGTTCTGGTATCAGGTCGGCCTGCATGTTAACGAAACCGAGCTTGATGCGGTCGGCATCACAACCGCCGGAATACCGGCGATTATCATGGGGCACAGTCGCGCGGCGGCGTTTGCTTTCACGGCGGCCGGTATCGACATCACTGACTACTACCGAGAACAAGTTAACCCGGATGATTCCGGCCAGTACCTCACCCCCGACGGTTGGCGACCGTTCGACACCAGCGTTGACACAATCAATATAGCAGGAAGCGATACCCCGGAGATCGTAACAATCAGACACACACGTCACGGTCCGGTTATTGATCAATCTGCCACCGGTGAATTTGTTACCGCCTTGCACTGGGCAGGGTATGACATTGATCTCGACCGCGCCGTGAACGCCGCATTCGAGCTGGCGACCGTCACCTCGTTTGAACAGTTTCAACAGACCGTTATCAACATGGGCGCTCTCAACGCCAATTGGGTCTATGCCGATTCGAGCGGCAACATCGGTTATCAGTTAGGCGTACCGGTTCCGATTCGAGCCAGCGAAACCGCGTTTTTCCCTATGGAGGGGTCATCCTTACCCGACCGAGACGTCGCCTACTATCCACTGGAGCAAACGCCACAGGCGCTGAATCCATCGGAAGGCTGGCTGGCAACCTGCAACAACAAACCGACTGACGATCTTCCTTACGATCTCCTCGGAGATTTTTTCGCCAATCGCATCATCCGCATCACCGACCTGTTGAGTGCAAATGAAACTGTCGATTTCGAGCAGATGCAGAATTTCCAGGGTGACCAGATTGATTGTTCAATGCTGCGCTGGCGGGACGAGGTGATCGGATTGCTTGATGATATCGGTCTGCAAGAACGAACAGAGGCTCTGCGAAATTGGGACGGATCGACCGGCGTTGAATCTCGCGAGATATTATTGATTCGTGTTTTCCTCAGGCAGTTGACGGCAATGATCTTTGAGGATCAGCTTGGACAATACAGTCAGCAGGTGTCTGCTGTGAAGCTTGACGAAATTTACTTTTCCGACAATTCCAAATGGATCGATAATATCAACACTCTCGAACAGACCGAGACACGCTCCCAGATAGCTACCGCTGCCCTGCAGGAAGCGCTAAGTCTTACCGGCGAGAAAACATGGGGCGAGGCGCAGACACTTTCGATGCGGCATCCGATGGCAATGATCCCGATCATTGGATCGCTGCTTGATCTGTCGTATGGTCCCTGGCCGTGGAGCGGTACGGCGGGCACATTGGACGCTTCGTTCAATCGTGCTGGAGACGACTCAACTTTTCATTCAATCGTCGGGCCGAGCTGGCGGTTTGTTATCGACATGGGTGACGTCGATGGCGCTATGATGGTTCTGCCGGCGGGCAATTCCGGCAACCCCATGAGCCGACACTTTTTTGATTTCAACCAGAGGTGGCGGGATGGTCAGTACTGGAATGTACCAATCAGTCGGACCAAAGTCTTTGAGGGGTCTGTCAGTTTGCTTTCGTTGACGCCAGTTGCAAGCGACTGACTTTACTCCAGTAGTTTTTCAATTGTGTGAATGTCTCGATTTGCCTGCTTGAGGTCATCGGGTCTCCCAACATCGAGCCAGTAGCCTTCAAAGGGGAAGGTATTGATCTTCTCGCCTTTCTCCAGCAATGTCAGCATCAGATCATCAAACCCAAAAGCGCCACTCTCGGGAACAAACCGGAGAAGATCGCGCGAGAATACATAGACACCCATTGACACCGTGAAGTCGTACTCAGGCTTCTCAACAAACCCTGTCACCTCGCCCTCCGAATTCAGATCAAGCACACCATAATCAATTTTGCTGATCCGTTTGTGCGTTGCCACCGTGAGTTTGGCGCCGCTTGCGATGTGATCGTCATAGACGGCGCGGAAGTCAAGGTCGGTCAGGACATCACCGTTGACGACCAGAAAATTGTCGGGAAGGTTGTTGATCAATCGGAGAGGAGCAACGGTAGAGAGCGGTTCTTTCTCCTGCGAATATCGCAACGTCATATCGAAGCGGTCGCCATCGCCGAGGACATCTTCGATTAGATGAGCCATGTGATTAACCGCCAGCACCGCACCCTGTACTCCGGACTTTCGCAATCGAGAAAGCAAAATCTCGATAATCGGCTTGCCACCAACCGACACCAACGGTTTTGGTATCTCGGCGGTGAGAGCGCCGAGACGAGTGCCTTTTCCTCCGGCCAGAATTATGGCCTGCATCGTGTTTTTATTCCTGTCAGTCATTGACGTAGTACTCATCATCAGGATTGTCGATCAGACCCGAGCTGACAGCATCGATAATCTCCCGGATACCATCGGGGACACGCCGGGTAATCTCAAAACCTATCGCTTGCTTGATCTTGTCGCAACGTACACGATAGTCGCGGGGGTCTTCATCTTTCTTGACATAATGAACATTGGTAGCGCTTTCAGGCAGTTGCCGGACAATCAATTCGGCCAGCGTCTTTTTTTGATAGTTCTCGGCCGTATCGCCCACATTGAGAGCCTCGTAGGCAACCTGATCGGAGGGAGCGGTCGCCGCCATCATGCAGGCAGCAGCAAGATCGTGAGTGTGACAGTATGGTCGCCAGAATTGTTCACCGTAGATATCGAGCCGCCGGTTCATCAGCAACTCACGTGTGAACTCGTTGACGGTCAGATCAAAGCGCGGGCGGTGTGAGAGACCATAGGCGGTGGCAAATCGCAGACATACCGGTTCAAAGGTGGACTCGTTGAGAGACAACAGATATTGTTCGAATCCAACCTTGAGACGAGCGTAATGCGAAATCGGATTCAATGGCGAGGTCTCATCGACGTATCCATCGGCATCAACCATCCTGCCATAGTTGGAACAGGTCGAGGCAAAGACAAACCGTCTGATACCGTGCTTAATGGCCAGGCTACAGAGAAGCTGCGATCCGCGTTCGTTTACGTCAGTTGCCAGTTCGGGATGTTTGCTGCACACCGGATCGCCAACGATCGCTGCCAGATGAACGACCGCATCTATTGAGTCAAGGGCGGTCTTAACATCGCGTTCAACTCGAATGTCACCGTAGATGAAATCAAAGTTATCGTTCGACGTAAATGGAAGTAACGATCTGCCCGGATACGGTGAGTCGCCGTGGGAGAGATTGTCCAGGACTCGAACGCGGTGCCCGCTGTCGAGGAGTCGGTCGACCAGCACCGAACCGACATAACCCGCCCCTCCGGTAACAAGAATCAACTTCCGTATTTTTCCAGGCGGCTTCTGCACCCGATCTTCCTCAACGCCAACCCTATAGTTTGGCTAATGTTTCTTTCGCCACCGTCAGGTCATCGCCTCTCAAACCAAGATCAATCGCTCGCTGCAAGTTCTTCCCGGCGGCATCAATCTTCATCATGTGTTGCGCCATGCCCAATCGGAAGAACGGTTGCGGGAGCTGTGGGAATTTCCTTGCGGCCTTCTGCGCCTCAGCCATTGATAGCTTGTATCGTTCACTCTGATAATAAACGTACGATAAATTGATTTGGTATTTCACGTCGCGGTCGGATCGATAGAGCGCTCT
>DAOUUR010000600.1 GCA_030668045.1 bacterium | reverse complement strand
GCTGGAAATACTTCGACGTTTGTTGGCAAACCTACTTGGTCTTGTTAGCGACGCTGCAGATTTGACTGTCCAGGGAGAACTCGACCCTGTCACTCAAACATCCTTAGCTGATGTAAAGGCCATATTGAAGGTAGCGTGGCTTCAGCGAGATGATTACCTGGCGGCCAAATCGGTGCTTGAGGCGCAAGCTCGAACTGTCGACGCTGCGAGAGCAGGAAATTGGCCGACCCTATCAGCATTTGGTTCCTACGGCGGAAGGTGGGCGGTGGATACTGAAGCAGATGTGTCCGGTGTTTCCACTTCAGCAGATATTGGGCGCATAGGAATCGTCTTTGACATCCCCTTTTTCGAAGGGGGACGTATCCGGGCAAAGGTGCGCTCGGAACGAGCCCGCATGGCTGAACAACAGGCGCGGCTCCAGCAGCTTGAACAGCAGATGCAGCTTGAGGTAGAAACCGCGCTCCTGAACCGACAGGCGGCAACTCAGCGGCTCGAGGCCACTCGAAAGGCGGTCGACCAGGCCACTGAGAGTCTGCGAATCGAACGTGAGAAATATGAACTTGGCCGTGGCGCTATCGTTGATGTTCTGGACGCTCAATCGGCACTTCTGGAATCACAAACAAATCATTATCGGGCCCTGGCTGACTTGCATATTGCTCAGGCGCAACTTCGGCTGGCGGCAGGATCGGAACAATGAAGAATATAAAAGTCATAATCCCTACCACTGCAGTACTGATGATCATTATCGCTCTTGTGGTGCACGCACTCTTTTTCGGCGAGACTGAATCGACAAATGTCGGCCCGAAGAAGAAGCCTGTTCAGGTCAAAGCGGTAGCGGCATCAGTCGAATCCATCTCGGACATCCTTGATCTTACCGGTTCAGTGGTGCCGCAACGGATCGCCCGGTTGGCATCACCGGCCGAAGGTCCGGTCATGAATCTTCGCGTCCGCGAGGGAGATCGAGTCAAAACAGGAGACATTCTTCTGTCAATCGGTCGGCGAGAGGGGATTGAAGCACAGATAACGTCCTGTCGAGAGGCCGTTAAAAAGGAAGAAGAGAATCTCAACAGAATCCAGCAGTTGGTAGAGAGCCAGGCGTTGCCCGGAGAAGAACTGGATCGGGCTCGGGCGGCTTATGAAAACGCCAGGGCGCAACTAGTTAAATCTACGGAAGCGGCCCAGGATTATTCTGTGGTCGCGCCATGGGGTGGTATAGTCTCGAAAGTCAATATACGTGACGGCGACTATGTGGTGCCGCGTGCACCGCTGATCGAGGTCTATGATCCGGCGAATCTGGTCGTCCAGGCTGCGGTTCCTGAGAAGTATTCGGCTCAAATCCACAATGGTTGGCGGTTGACGCTCCAGCTTGACGCTTTTGCCGACTCAGTCTTTCAATCAAAGATAGTGCGCGTTTATCCTTTTCTGGATGATAAAATGCGAACCCGTACCATCGAAGCCGAGATTGACGCGGAAGTCTCAATTCTTCCGGGAATGTTTGCCAGGTTGCAATTGCCACTCAATACGGTTGACAGCGCCATAGTTGTTCCGAGTCAGGCCGTTGTTGTCTTGCCTTCCGGGGACCGGGTAGTCTTCGTGGTCAGCGCCGACACTGTCTCGCGACGGATTGTTGAGTTGGGAATCGAACAGGAGAATCGCCTCCAGATATTATCTGGCGTTGCGGATGAGGAATTGGTGGTGGTGGCCGGCAATGAG
>DAOUUR010000158.1 GCA_030668045.1 bacterium | reverse complement strand
GATCTGGCCGAGGTGGCGATTGATACCGAGCTGAAAGATCGCGAAGTTGTTGACACGCCGGGGGCTGCTACAATTGAGGAAGTCACCGCTTTTCTCAAGGTTGAGAGCACTCGTCTGGTCAAAACGCTTTTGTATATGGCCGACGGTAAGCCGGTCGCGGCGATGGTACGCGGTGATCGTGATGTCAACGAAACTAAACTGAAAAACGCAGTCGGCGCGATTGAACTTGAGATGGCCGATGCCGACCAGGTGATGAAATATACCGGCGCTCCGGTCGGGTTTGCCGGGCCGGTTGGTCTGGGTGACAAGGTGGAAATTGTGGTCGATCCGCTGGTGGGTCAGCTTAAGAATTTCATTGTCGGTGCCAACGAAAACGAGAAGCACATAATCAATGTCAATCTCGACCGTGATTTCAAAGCCTCGCAGACAATTGATATCACGCTGGCCCGTGAGGGCGACGGTTGCCCCAACTCCGACGGCAAACTGCTGGCGAAATCCGGGATTGAGGTCGGCAATACGTTTATGCTCGGGACCAAGTATTCCGACGCGCTCGGGGCGACGTTCCTCGATGCGGAAGGAAACGAGCAGCCGATGATTATGGGATCGTATGGGATCGGCATTACACGCACACCTCAGGCGGCGTTAGAAAAATATTTTGACGAAAAAGGCATAATCTGGCCGAAGAATATCGCACCGTATCTCGTTGAATTGATTGTCTTTAACCTCGACAAAGAGCCCAACCGCAAGGCTGGCGAACAGGTCTACGAAGCTCTGACCGAAGCGGGCATTGATGTTCTCTATGATGACCGTGACGAGCGCCCCGGTGTCAAATTCAACGACGCTGACCTTGTGGGGATGCCGATTCGCGTGGTTATTGGGGATAAGTCACTGAAAGACAACAAAGTAGAGATGAAAGCCCGCAGTCGGAGTGAGATGGAACTGGTCGCCCTGGGTGATGTTGTAGAAGCGGTCCGTAAGCTGGCCGAGGAGATCATTTAGGGAATTATTTTGTTGCGCGTTAAGCGGTTGGCTTATATATTCTTCAGTTCTATTGGAGTGGGTAAATGCCCACTCTTTTATGTGAATAGTTGATATGGCGAAAGACGAGAAAAACAAAGTAACCGAACTGATAGAAAAGCCGTTGGCTGATCGAGGGTACGAAGTTGCCGATATCGTGATATCGCACTACAAGGCCCGCGCGACCCTGCGTTTGTTTGTCTATTCGGAGAAGCTGGCGACAGTGGGTGAGTGTGCGAGTTTGTCCCGATTGGTTGGTGACCTGATTGAAGGAACCAATCTGTTCGACCGAGGGTATACCCTCGAGGTTTCCACGCCGGGTCTGGATCGTCCGTTGACATCGCTGAAAGATTTCAAATATCGGGCCGGTGAAACAGTCCGCATTGAGTTTGTAGATGATGATCGCAAGAAAGAGACGGCCCAAATAAAGGCTGTCATGGGAGATAAGGTTGAGTTTCAAAATGATTCAGGTCCGTTCATACTCGAAATGGCGGAAATCAAGAGGGCCAAAATCCGATTCTGATGGAGATGCAATAGATGGCGTTTGACATGATAGAAGCTATGACGCTGGTGGCGAGGGAGAAGAATATCGAATTCGACGCCGTCCTGGAGACTTTGCAGGAAAGCCTGCTTGCCGCGGCCAGGAAGAAGTTTACGTTTGTCGATAATATCTCTTTCAAGTTCGACCGCAAGGCAAACGAGCTTCTGATGATGGCCACCAAGAGAGTGGTTAAGGAAGTTGAAGATGGGAATGTCGAGATCACGCTGGATGAGGCCAAGGAAATGGACCCGGCCGCTGAGGTTGATGATGAGATCGATATCTACATCGACTACGAGACGGAATTTGGACGTAACGCGATTGCGTCGGCCAAGCAAATCCTGATTCAGAAAGTTCGTGAAGCTGAGCGGGATCGAATCTACGATGAGTTTGTTGACAAGATTGGTACGATGGCATCAGGTGTTGTCCAGCAGATCGACAAGGGCAATGTCATTGTCAATCTTGGGCGCGCTGAGGCTATTCTGCCGATCAAAGAGCAGATTCCACGTGAACGTTTCCGTCAGGGCGACCGCGTCCGGGCGTTTATTATGGATGTTCAGAAATCGTTGCGCGGCCCTCAGATCGTGCTCTCGCGCGTAAGTAACGAGTTCCTACGGGCTCTCTTTGCAATTGAAGTTCCGGAAATTTACGAGAAGGTCATTGAGATCAAGGCGATTGCTCGCGAACCCGGAGAACGCGCCAAAGTTGCGGTTTATTCATCGGATGAACGTATTGATCCGGTCGGCGCCTGTGTCGGAATCAAGGGCGTTCGGGTGCAGTCAATTGTCCGTGAGCTCAACAACGAGCGGATCGATATTGTGCCGTATACGTCAGCACCAGAGATGTTTGTCAGCCGGGCTCTGGCCCCGGCGAAAGTAGTTCATGTCGAGGTTATCGAACTGGAGAAGAAGATGACGGTCGCGGTGGAGGATGAAAAACTCTCGCTGGCGATTGGTCGTAACGGGCAGAATGCGCGGTTGGCTTCCAAGCTCACTGGATGGAAAGTCAATATCATGTCGGAAACAGAGTACAATGAGGCCCGGTCTGTCGAGGCTGAGTTGCTTGTACCGGTTGGTCAGTTAGATGGTGTAGGCGCAAAGATTGCCGAGCGATTGGCTGATTCGGATATCGGATCGGTCCAGAAACTTGCCGCCACATCGGTGGAAAGCCTGTCCCGGATCGAAGGAATCGGCGAGAAGACCGCAGAGAAACTTATCCAGAAAGCCGAGACGATGGTTGCCCAGGTTGAGAAGGAATACCATCAGCGGAAGGCTGAGGAAGCTGCTGAACAAAAGGCGTCCGGCGGGGTCGATAAAGACAAACTGACCGAGGGTGACGTTTTTGAGGATGATAGTGATTACGTCACCGAAATTGATGACGTTTTGGAAGTGGAAGCGCCCAAGATGGACGATGTGGAAGACGAGGAGTCCGAAGGCGCATAGAGTTTGTCCCGGTTGTCGAGACGACTTCGACGCGGGATTACCTGTGAGGATGTGAGTACAGATGGCGAAAGATACTAAGCGAATATATCAGCTAGCCAAGGAATACGACGTATCATCTAACGCCATGCTGGTGATTCTTCGTGAGCTAAAGTTTGATCCGAAATCTCATATGTCGGTAGCGACGCCTGATATGATAAAGGCTGTCACGCGTAAGTTCACTGAAGAAAAGCAGCAAGCCAAGAAGGGCATGGAACAACGTGCCCAGATAAAACAGGCCGGAGAAAAGAAAGTGGCTCAGGTCGGTAGCATCAAGGTTATCAATACATCTTCGACTGTCGCTGGCGTGCTGAAGAAGATTGAGAAGAAACAGAGGAAGAAAGACAGACGGAAGAAAAAAGGCCGTGAAACTGTGGATCAAGCCGCCGTTGCCAAGAGTTTCAAAACTACAATGGCTAACCTCGGTGGCGGAAAACAAAAGAAAAAATACCGCCGGGGACCGGGCCAGGGCGAGGAAGAGAATCTACTCCTCGAAAATGTCATCGAAGTCAATGAGTTTATGACGGTCGCTGAACTGGCCACCCAACTGGAACACAAGCCGTCGGAATTAATCGCCAAGCTCTTTGAGATGGGGATGATGGCAACCATCAATCAGCGCCTGGATATGGACACCATCGAGATGGTCGCTGGTGAGTTTGAATTTGAAGTAAAGCAGATGGCCGAGGTCGGCGAGTATGCTGTGGAAGAAGAAGTCGATGCCAACCTCGAGAGCCGCGCACCGGTGGTGACTATTATGGGGCATGTCGATCACGGGAAAACCTCGTTGCTTGACTATATCCGCAAAACAAATGTTGTCAGTGGTGAGGCGGGTGCTATCACCCAGCACATCGGAGCTTACGAGGTCATTCACGGCGAAGGCCGGATCGCCTTTCTCGATACGCCCGGCCACGAAGCCTTCACGGCTATGCGTGCTCGCGGCGCTCATGTGACTGATATCGTGGTGCTGGTTGTCGCTTCCGATGACGGCGTCCGTCCGCAGACTATCGAAGCTATCGACCATGCCAGAGCTGCCGGTGTACCGATCATTGTTGCAATTAATAAAATTGACAAGCCAAACTCGAATCCCGATCAGATACGCACGGAACTGTCCAATCAGAATCTTCTCTCAGAGGATTGGGGCGGTCAGGTTATCATGGTCAACGTTTCGGCAAAGACTGGGGAAGGTACCGACAAGCTGCTTGATATGATCCTTCTGCAGGCCGAAATGATGGACCTCCAGGCCGACAGATCGATCCGAGGCCGGGGTGTCGTCATTGATGCCAAGTTGGAAAAGGGCCGCGGTACGGTCGTGACGGTGTTAATCCAAAAAGGAACATGCAGTATTGGTGATCCGGTTGTGGCGGGAGCTTTCAGCGGTCGTACTCGTACTATCGTCAACGATCGAGACGTTAAGCTTTCTTCTATCGGACCTTCAACACCTGCACAGATCACCGGTCTCGGCGGCGTTCCTCAGGCGGGGGACTCTTTTATGGTCGTGACCACTGACCAGGAAGCCAAAGAAATTTCTGCCAAGCGAGGTCAGGTCAAACGCGAGCAGGACGCTCGCCGCACTCATGGCAGGACGACGCTGGAGAAAGTTTTTGACCGCATCAAAGAAGGACAGATCAAAGAAGTACGACTGATCATCAAAGGTGACGTCGATGGTTCGGTGGAAGTTCTTTCCGATACGTTGAGCAGGATTTCTACAGACGAAGTTCGGACCAACATAATCCATCGAGGCGTTGGTCTCGTAACCGAGTCGGATGTGCTGTTAGCTTCGGCCTCCGATGCGATCATTATCGGATTCCATGTTTCGCTCGACAGCCGCGCTCGCGAGGCAGCCAAGCGGGAGAAGGTTGATGTCCGTCAATATAATATCGTTTACGAAGCGGAATCGGATGTCAAGAAGGCGTTGTCCGGACTGCTGGCTCCTACTGTTGAGGAACATTTTGTTGGAGCTGCTGACGTTCGCGATCTCTTTAAGGTCCCCAAAGTTGGGGTTGTGGCTGGCTGTTATGTCCGCGAAGGACGCATCCTTCGGAACGATCGCATCCGCCTGACACGTGACGGCACCATGGTTTTTACTGGTATTCTCAGGTCTCTGAAACGTTTCAAGGATGATGCCCGGGAAGTCAAGGAAGGTTTTGAGTGTGGCATCGGTATTGAGGGCTTCAATGACATCAAAGTTGGTGACATTATTGAAGCTTATGAGATAATAGAGACAGCGAGATCATTATAGTTGTGAGATTCATTGATTACGGTCGTTCTAACAATTCACCTGCAGCTACCGGGAGTCGATTCTCTGAAAGAAAAGCGACGAATTGTTAAGTCGCTCACTACAAAGTTGAGAAATAAGTTCAATATTTCGATTGCCGAGGTAGACGATAATGACATCTACCGGTCGGCCATTATTGGGGTAGCGATTGTATCAAACAGTTCCAGCTTTGGACATCAGGTCGCCTCAAAATTGATCAACCGGATTGAGACCGATTCAACCGTGGTCCTCAGCGATTACTCGACCGAGACAGCATAGAACATATGAGACAATTTAGAAGATCCGACAGATTGGGCGAGCAAATTCTCCGGGATATCTCGGAAGTTACGCAGGCGGAGTTGCGCGATGATTTCCCGGCGATGATTACTTTTACGCACGTACGTCTGAGTGGCGATCTGCGTTATGCTACGGTCTTTTACTCCGTTCTTGGCGATGAGAAGACCCGAGAGGCGGTTGTTGAAGCTCTAGCACGGAACGCCCGGAAATTGCGAGGACTGGTGGGGAAGCGACTGCATGTACGCCGCATCCCGGAATTCCATTTCAAGTTCGACCCCTCTATTGAGGAAGGCATGAAAATCGAGAAGCTACTCAACCAGGTGAGGACCGATGATAATGAGTAGCCAGACCATGGGCAATGTCGGTGCCCTCCAGGCGGAGATAAACGATCTCCTGAAAAAGAGTGTCAGGGTGCTGGTGGTTTCGCATATTGATCCTGACGGCGATGCTATTGGCTCGCAACTTGCCTTTGCTTCGTATCTCAGGTGGCTGGGTAAAGATGTTGTCTCACTGCGTGACTCGGCGCTTCCGGATAAGTATCGTTTCCTGCAAGGCTCCGAGAGCATAGTAGCAATTGATGACT
>DAOUUR010000260.1 GCA_030668045.1 bacterium | reverse complement strand
TGAATTTCGATCCAAGCAACAACCAATTTCTCCTTTTGGGGAGATATTGACCCCGCAAGCAGTTTGCCATCAGGTATAGAATAGACAGCCGTTTTACCTTGGTACTCTGCGTGAATATGTGGCAGATGATGCCTGTCGGTATCCTTAAAAAACATACGTATCAGAATACCGTAAAACATAGAAATCGCAGGCATTTCAACTCTCCTTCATCTGTGATTAAGCTTTTCCACATAACGATCAGAATCACCTGCAAGGAATGGCGCAGCTATTCTTTGTCAGGTGCATTCTCTTGTTGGCCGCTTAGATTCCTAATAATTCGAGTACGCGGTTCAATCGATTATTCTTATTTCAGTCACTATCTCAACGTCGCCTTCCATCTCGGCCGTAATGGTGATGCAGGGGCGCGGGACAAGTTTGTAAGAACCTTGGTAATCCGCAGGATTCATTGCGGCCCACCCGCGCAGATCGGGTTCGGTTCCACCGCAGATACCTGTGACTGCCAACGCCTTTGCATCGCTATGTCTGCAACTCAGGATGAGATTGGGGCCGTCTCCCGTTGAACGGCATTCATTGTTACTGATTTCAAATCCGTCTTTCAAAAGGTGGAAGAGAATTTCAATTGTATGGGGGGTGCAGTCATGTGCACTGAACCGGTCGCTGATGGTGATCAGCACAGCGGAGTTGAGCATGACTGTTCGTTCATGGATAACCTTGATCTCGCCTACAGGACCATACCCGTCTTCATAGGCAGCCTTGATCCAGGGAGTGTCGCTCTCCATGTCATACGTCGCTTCGGCTAAAGCATCCAACGGGCGTTCGCCTTTGAGAAACAGACGTCGGTTGTTCTGATGCTGGCCATCAATAACTGCCGTTGAGTGGGCCAGGGTACCGAGTGAGTATCGGCGCTGGGGTGAGTCGGCATAATGGACAGTGCCTGCTTCACCCAGCAGATCTTTGCCACGTGACCAGATTTGGATGGAGAGTTTGTCTTCATGTTGATGGGCTTCACCAAAAGGTCCGGCATCGATTGCAACGGCAGTGTCATTCATTGTCCAGCCGGAGCGCAACACACCTTGGCCGGCATTAGGCAGAAAATCATTCCTGTGGCCCGGTTCCGTGCGGTCCGCTACGAAGAAGGCGTCATCGGCGATCTGGAGTTTATCCGGCAGCCGGTGGAGCCAGTTGGGATAATCGACGGTTCCGGAATCCTGGAAGCAGAATACCTGTCCGTTGGGGCGGACCATGGCGCGCCAGGGATTGAGCATCCTTTGCATGCCGGGCATGAATTCTTGTGGAATCTTTTTGCCGACGCTTTTCAAAATGGCACAGGCGCGCAGATATTGGAGAAGACTGACGCCATGGTATGAGGCCGAGAGTTCGACCTGCATACCGTCAGCCAGAAATTGATTATCAATTTCTCTGAGATAGACGCCGAGAGCTCTCGATTCCCATTCAGGTGCATCAGTAAAGAAGGGGAACATGATTCCTGCCGTCAGCAGGCCGTTCATCTCCATCATGAGCCAGTTGTTGGTCTTGTGGTTGGGCCAGACAAAATCACACTGCTCAGCCACACTGTTAAGCCAGGCCAGCAGCAATACCTCATCAAGTGTATCTGCGTCTTTAATCGCAGTAAAGATGTGGGGCCAGATGTTGCCCAAACGAATTCCTATCTCAATCGTGCGCCATGAGGTCAGTTCTGTATTACATTCCTCAGTCGGTGCTGGACAGGTTTCGACCCAGGTCCGGATCCAGGAGCAGAGCGCCTCAATGGCGCGGGTGTCACCGGTGCGGTGGTGGTGGAGGGCCGCGACGAGCCATGCTTCGTGCCGATTGAGCTGCCAGGTCCATTCACCAAAGTCACAACCGAATGAGTTCTCGCTCGGGTCGGGCGAGATGTTGTAATCCAGAGTGGCCAGCGTATATTCATGACCATAAACACGCCAGGTATTGTTGAGGCAACGGCTTATCAACTTGTCTGGGGTCTCATTCTTTCTGGCGATTCTGAGATTGATCCCATCACCCTCGGGCAAATCAACGGTGTTAATGCTGGCCCTGATCCGGCCAGCGACAGCTTCCAGCGACGTCATGTCGCAGTTTTCGAAGGCTGGATGCTCGAAATTGAGACGTTTTAGGCACGCGGCCGCTTGATCGGTGACAGAGAAGGTCCGGGTCATGTAGTTGCCTCCGCATATCTGGTTTCTTTCACAATGATCCTTCTTCCTTCGGTTTGAGAAACGGCCAACGTTCAAGCTGAGCCACTCTGAAAAGGCCGCGGCCTTTTCAGAGTCGTGCTCCAGCGTCTTGTTGGTCGCCAAGCCGTTTCCCTTACATCCATACTGTATCCCTTTGCTCGGAGGAAGCCACGATCGCTTCCGCGACCCGTATATCTCCGACGGTGTCATCAGGCTTATTACGACGTTCATCGAGACCATCGAGAGCCGCAAGGAAAACCTCTGCTTGAACAACAAAAGCGTCTCGTTCAGAAGAGCAGTACTGTGTTTCTGCGTGGGCTCCTCGATAGATGGTCAAGCTTTTCTCTGAAGGGAACAGCTCCATTGCGCCATTGGTTCCCAGGAAAAGGACAGACGACCCAGGAACATCTCCAGGTTTGACGAAGCTGGCGGTCATGCTGCATACCATATCATTGTCAAATATGAGGTTCGCCACACATGTTTCCTCGTGAACCATGCCCGGACCGGTCTGCTTGATGCGATTGGCGAAAGCGGATACGCAAAGCGGATCACCAAAGATCCCTCGGATGGGGTTGATGAAGACGTAAGTCATATGGGTTAACGGCATTCCGCCTGAGGCGTGCTGCTGGTAGTACCAGCTTTGAGGATCAGCAGCGAATAACGCAATGCTGCGAACGGCCACGATTTGGCCTAAGTATCCATCTGTAATCAGTCTTTTGGCTTTTTCCCATAAAGCGCTGTAGCGGGCCTGATAGCCCACTTCCACAACGAGTCGATTACTCGAGGCGGCACGTATGATTTTCTCGGCCACAATAGATGACGTGGCAAGACAACCTCCTATCAGGATGTGCAGTCCCTGTCCAAGCGCCCATAGAACGATATCATCCTGCACTCCGTGAGGTACTTCGATCAGAACCGCATCCGGCGAGGTATCTGCAAGGGTCTTGAAATCGTCAAAGCATTTTTCACACCCGATCTCGTTCCCGAACTTCTGCGCTGATGAGAGCATCCGTGATGCCACACCACACACCATGACCTTCTCGGTTGCCAGGAGTGCCTTCGTTCGCACTCGAGCAAGGTTGCCTGCACCAACCACTGCGATTCGCTTAGTCATTCTCACTCCTTCTTCGTACGGCCAACACGGGGCTCACGCGCGGCCATCAGCCGTCGCGTGCAGCCGATGGTTCTGTGCGTCCTCAGTTCTTGGCTTCTTCTACGGCCGAACCGATCCCTGTCGATCCATATCCGTTGCCGCAGTAAAACATGCGTAAATGATTATCCTCTCTGATTACACACGGGTACTCGACCATTTCGGACTCCCAAGAGGATGTCGATTCAGGTGTAAGCGTAAGATTCTCGTCGCCTTTCCCGCGATGCCACTGGTAACCGTCTTCACTGACGGCTTCTGACATTGAGTAGTATCCCCAACGTGTCCCGATGCCGCAGTAGATCATTCGATAAAGATTACCATCCCGCCAGACAAAGGGGCACGCTACGGCGATGTCCTCATTGGGGACGTCACGCCTTGGGTCCATGATCAGTCGGTGGTCCGTCCATTGTATACCGTCAGTACTGTGGCAAACGGCACAGTGCTTTTCCTGATCGGCTTGTACGTCCATGCTCTTTTTGCCGACAGCCACCGTGTAGTACATTCTGTAACGTACGGTCCCGTCGGGCGGGTTGTCTTCCAGAATCGTACCGCCGCCCGCAATGCCTCTGTTGTTGGGGAATTCCACTGTTTGGTCGCCGGTGATTACCGGTTCCGATGAATGCCTCTGGAAGTGAAGACCGTCATCGCTGACTGCAAGGCCGATACCGGAGAATGATTGAAGCCCGAGGTCCGTCCCATCGTGCCCGCTGTAGTAGAGATGCCATTTTGTGCCAAAGCGGTGGATACACGGGAGAACGCACCACCGGGCATCGAAAGATGCTGCCCCTCCGACGTCCAATATCACACCGTGCCGTGTGAAGCGACACGGCGTTTCAGCGGGGGCAGTCGCCAGGCAAATGCGCTGAATCCCCTCAGCATCTCCTCCCGAGTAGTAAAGCCGGTATTCACTGTCAACCCTCACCACGAACGGGTTCATGCACCGCGTGCTCTCGCACGTTGAATAAGGATCGGGTGGCAATACCGGATTCCCGGGATCCCGCTGCCATCTAAAACGAGCAAGAATAATGATGTCCTTTCCACAGAACGCCTAGTTTCACTTGCGCAAGGTTAATACAATCAATACGTTAAT
>DAOUUR010000077.1 GCA_030668045.1 bacterium | reverse complement strand
GAAAGACCAAGGCACGCTCGACTCGCTGCTAAAACTCTATCCCCCACCAACATCGTGAGCAGCGTCGGCACACTGGACAGATTTCGTTTCGTAGTGTATATTCCGCCAACTGAAAAGTCCGGGATGATTGCACACTGATATGACAGTATCGCAAACAGAACAAAATAGCACTACCGACGGTTTTGGGCTACCGCGACAACTGCTGTTTGCCTATGGTCTGATTATCGCGCTGAGCATGATCGGCGTATTTATTCCCGGATATCCGGCCTGGGGTTTCAACCTCTGGAGCCTGTTCCCTGAGCCGGTGGCGATTATTCTCCTTGCGATCCTGGCCCTGACTCTGATTCCCAGAGTGAGCGAAGCGATCCAGCAGAAGATTGGCGGTAACTTTCGCGAGTCGGGGCTCTCCGGTGAAACTCAGAACACTACATGGCTGGCAATAATCGCTTCGTTGACGCTATTTCTGATCTTCTTTTTTCTGCGGTCGGAAGCCCATGTGTATGGAAACGGCTTTCAGATCATCAGGCAGCTTGAGGACGGTCAGCTTGGGCTCCTGCAGGTAGGCGGTTTGACTACATGGCTATCGGTTGTCGTTCACTTCGTTTTTATTCAGTTGTTGTCGCTGGTAGCTGATGTATCTGTGGCCAATGCGTTTGCAGTTGTCGATTGCGGCGCCGGCGTAGCGGCACTCTGGGCGATCTATCGGCTCTCCGGGCTGCTGGCGGAGAGTTTTCTAGCTCGGTTGTTCATCATCATCTGTTGTCTGACGAGTTCGGCGACAGTCCTGTTTTTTGGCTATGTTGAATTCTACACAGTGCCGACGATGGCAGCACTTTGGACGCTCTATTATTCTCTCTATCATGTGCGGACTGGCCACGCCGAGAAATCAGCCTTGGTTTGGGGAGTTGTCGCAACCCTATCCTACTGGCCTGCCTTTTCGTTCCTGATTGTAGCGGCAATCAGCATCCTATACCGACGGGACAATAACCGTCGCTTACCGTATGGACTTACATTCCGATCAATCACGATCATCGTTCTTTCGGGAACGTTTGTTGCAGCGTTGCTGGCACAGTTGGGGGAGTTGCCGCCCTGGCTATTGTTGATTTGGCCGATGCAGGGCGTATCGTATGCATTCTTAACTCCGGAGCGATGGCTCGACATTTTCAATTTGATCATTATGGTCGCGCCGCTTGGAGCTGTTCTGCTGGCTGTTCGATTGATCGGACGAAGTCGCCGTGGCACTAACGATATCGAATTGAACCTTCTCGGTCTGGCTGCTCTGCTCTCTTTTGTCATTTCTTTCTGGATTGAACCATCGCTGGGTATGCCTCGTGATTGGGCTGCGTTTTCGTTGTTCGGTTTCCCTTTGACGCTGTGGGGCGTTGGTTGGCTCTATAGATACCGCCTGAACAAGACCATCAACCCAATCTGGCTGGTACCGGCTATCGCTGTTCTGCTGGTACAGATTGCACCCAACATCTACGAGAAGAATAACCTGAGTCGCGCCACCGAGCACCTCGATGGAATCCTTTGGGACGAACCACACCACCAGAGCAGTCACCGCGATGCCGAGGCCGCACTTGGATGGGGACTGACTCTTGACGCCGAAGTCACCGAATCCGCGCTGGCCGAACGGAGTCTGCTCCGTCGCCTCCAGACAAGAATATCCAGCCCGGCAGCATGGCACACTCTTGACCTGATCTACAGCCGTGCCAACCTTCCCGATTCTGCGTTCTACTGTGCGGGCAACGCTGTCGCTTTCGATCCTGATAATCCGAGCTACCTTACCCGTCTTGCCGAGATGGAGATGCAACGTGGAATGTTCCTGCAGGCAATTCAGCATGTCGTGCATAGCTCGTCTATTCGTCCGAACGATTTTGATACCGAATTTCTTTTCGGCGTTATCCTGACGCGGATGAAGAACTTTCCCGACGCGCTGGACCGATTCGGGCGAGCTGCCTTGATGAAACCTCGCGAGGCTATCGTTTCGTTGAACATCGGTTTGGTCTTTGTCGAGTTGCAGCAGTCCGATTCGGCCTATGTTTATCTCAATGAGGCGCTCAAATCGGGTTCGCGAAGTGCCCTTCTGCTGGAACCTCTCATCAGGGCAAGTATCGCCGTTGGTAAGTATGATGAAGCCAGAGAGACACTTGGGAAATATCGACAAATGAAACCCGGCTCTGAGGCAGTCGGTCAGCTACAGTTGGAACTTCAGGAAGCGCTTCAGCAGGACAGTATCACAGCTCAGCAGTAATCACGCCGATCAATATTACGACCCCACCGATCAGAAACATCGGCCCAAGTTGTTCGCCTAACCAAAGGTGAGCTATGGCCGTGGCGATAATCGGCTGGGCGTTGTGATAAACGGCGACTCGGGAGGCATCCATTTGCTTGAGCACCCAGTACCAGAGAGTGTAGACGCCTACCGATGTCCCCACCGCTACGTAGAGCACAGACAACCAGGCTCCGGCGGGAACTGCGGAGTAGTCAAACGCAATGGCACGATAAAGCCCAAAGGGAAAATAGAGAGCCGAGCCGGAGGCCAGAGCATAGGCCGTCACTCGCACCGCGCCATATTTCTCAACCAGTGGCTTGCCGAAAACCGAGTAGTAGGCCCAGGCTATCACAGCCACCAGGATAAGTAGATCACCCCAGAGGTAGTCGGTACTGATAACAATAGCACCCGTTGTCATTATCGCCACCACACCGGCCATCGCGATAACGATACCTACGGCCCGTCGGATAACCAGTTTCTCTTTCAGGTGAATCAAAGCCGCTATGAATATCCAGATCGGAGTCGTGGCAAACAAAAATGAACCATGCCCGACCCCGGTGAGCGACTGACCAACAAGAAAGGTAACCTGATTGAGAGGAATGATTAGGAAACCGAGCCCGACAATTTTCCACCGATCCGACTTTACTACCGGCACTCCCTTTCGTCCCAGCGCAACCATCGCCAGCAGGACGATTGAAGAGATGAGGAACCGATAGAAAGCAAATGTGAACGGCTCAATTGATTCTAACCCGAACTTTGCCACCGGAAAAGTCAGCGCCCCCAGCAACTGCATACCGATCAGCGCAGCGATAATCAGGATCAACGGGTTCTTGCGGATCGGAGTCGGCTTAGAATCGGTCATAGTAGTGCCGGGGCCGCAATTATGTTGCCGGACCTCTCCCCCCGCTCAGAAACTGAATCATCGAATCTTCACGTTGGCCAACTCGAACGCCAAAGCAGCGGCCGTCTTGCAACCACGCTCAAAATCAAGAACACGGAATCGTTCGTTGGGTGAGTGGATGTTATCATCGGACAGACCAAAACCGATCAACAACGTGTCAAGACCGAGAATCGATTTAAAATCACCAACAATTGGAATCGAGCCGCCCTCTTTCATGAAGACCGGTCGCTTGCCAAACCCAGCCTTGACCGCAGCAGCGGCAGCTTCAAGCCAGGGACCTTCGCTGGGCACCACAACTCCGGGAGCACCACCGTACTTGACCACCTTGACTCTGACCGACTTGGGGGCGACTTTCTGGAGGTACTTCTCGATCCTGTCGCAAATGTCTGTCTGATCCTGATTCGGCACCAGACGCATTGTTATCTTACATGAGGCCCAGGCGGGAATGATCGTCTTGGCTCCCTCTCCCTGATAGCCACCGGTAATTCCATTGATGTCCAGAGTTGGTCGTGACCATGTCCGCTCCAACGTACTGTACCCTTTCTCACCGGCGAGCGCCGGAACTCCGAGAGAGCGACGGTATCTCGCGTCATTGTGAGGCAACTTGCCAAATTCTTTGCGTTCCCACTTACTGACCGGTTTGACTTTCTGATAGAACCCCGGGATCGTTACTTTGCCATCCTTGTCATGCAGCTTAGCCATCATCCCGCAGAGAGCATTGACCGGATTAGTAATGGCGCCACCGAACGAACCTGAATGTACGTCACGATTGGGACCATAGACGTAAACTTCGACACACGCAATCCCGCGCAGGCCATAAGTGACAGCCGGTTGGGTGCGACTGAATTGCGCCGTATCAGAGACTACCACTATGTCGGCGTTAAGCATCTTTTTATTCTTCTTGATAAACGCAGGCAAGTTCGCTGAGTGAACCTCCTCCTCACCTTCGATCAGGAACTTAACATTGATCGGAAGCGAACCGGTCGCCTTGATTACAGCTTCAAGCCCTTTCACATGCGTAAAAGTCTGACCCTTGTCATCGGTAGCGCCCCGAGCATAGATATACCCATCACGAATGACCGGTTGAAACGGTTTACTCTCCCACAACTCCAGCGGTTCGACCGGCTGTACATCGTAGTGACCATAATAGAGTACGGTCGGTGCGTTCTTGTTCTTCAAATATTCGGCGTACACCACCGGATGTCCACCGGTCGAGCAGGTTTTTGCCTTGAAGCCAATCGTCTTCAGATGATCCCGTAACCATGAAGCACAGGCAACCATGTCTTTCTTGTGTTCTGACTTGGCCGACACCGATGGAAACTTCAGAAACTTGAAGAGTTCGTCGAGCCGTTTCTTTTCGGTTTTCTTTAGATATTGTTGCGCTGTCATGACTGTTCTCCTTCGTGGTAGTTATGTTCAACTCTCCATTGCCCCCCAAGGTAGCGAATCACAAACCGAAATCAACCCCCAAAGCGATCTACCGTGATCAATAATCGCGATGTTTGAACAATAACATTGTAATGTAGATCAGGCCAACCGCAAAGAGTATAGAACTCCACAGTGGCATCCAGCTAAGAATGGCCTTCTGTTGAATCAAACTCATCGTGATATCGGAGAGTTCATCACTCTTGGGTAGTATGTAATAGACCAAATTCAGCGAGAACGTCACAACCTGGGAATCGAGAAACTCTATCATCATCTCCCGCCACTCAAGTATCCACTGCAGTACATAAACAAAGAATGCGCTCATGATCGAGACCGATGTTGACCCTGTCAGGACGCCGGCAAAGACCACGATACTCAGCCAGATCAGCAGGCCGAGCATTTTGAACAAGAATATCCACAGCACGCCCCAACTGAAGAAACTATTGAACAGAGCAAATGCCAGCACCCCAATTAGTCCGCAGGTTATCACCACCCCACCGTAGACAATCCAGATGCTAATCAGCTTACGGAGCAAAAGCGCACTTCTTGATAGAGGTTTGGAAAGGTAGAAATCAGCCCGACCTTTGACCAGCATATTTGGTATCAACCCGGCAGCGGCCATCACCGCCAGGAACACCAAGATTGACATGAACTGATTCTGACCGCCTAAGACTTGATCGCTGAACATCTCCGTCATAGAGTTGCCATTCATGCCGATCTGTCCCTCGAAGCGCACCTCAGCGGAACGCAACAAACCGATAATACCCACAGCTATGAGCGAGACAACCCCGAAGACATAGATCACCTTGCGGTCGAACAACTCAACGATGCCATCGCGTATCAATCCCCTCATGCCTTCTTCTCTCCCTGCTCGGCCACTGTCTCGATGAATGACTGCTCCAACGATACTTTCAGCGGCTGGACAGCATGGATGCTTATCCGCTTACTGCGCAGAAGATCAATCACGTCGTTGATCTTGCTGTCCTCAACCAACTCTACAATCAAACGATTGGATGATATCGACAACTTCCTGCCGATCTCTTCGGGAATACTAACCAGCTTGGATGCAAAATCACCTTCAATCTCAAACTGCGATTTGCGACTGGTCAGCTCATCGACTGTCCCGATACGCGCCACCTTGCCTCTTGACAGAATCGCCACACGATCAGCCGCCGATTCTACTTCCGAGAGAAGATGCGAATTGAGAATGATCGTCTTGCCTTCGTTACGAATCCGAATCAGAACGTCCCGAATCTCCACTTTGCCGACCGGATCAATGCCATCGGTTGGCTCGTCCAGCAGAAGCAGGTCAGGATCGGAGATCAGCGACTGCGCCAGCCCAATGCGCTGAAGCATCCCTTTGGAGTATCGCTTGATCTTGACATTGGCCCACTTGTCCATATCGACCAGTCCAAGAAGCCCGTCAGTGCGAGCGTCGATCTCCGATGTTGTCATACCGCAGAGTCGGCCGGTGAATTCAAGCAGGCCAAGACCGGTCAGGTGGTCGGGAAAACGGTGACTCTCGGGAAGGTAACCAACTTTCTGGCGGGATTGCGGATCGTCGGGCGGCAATCCAAACAAAAGAACATCACCCTGGGTGATTCTCGTAATGCCCAGCAACGCCTTGAAAAACGTCGTCTTCCCCGCACCGTTGGGACCGAGCAGACCAAATATCTCCCCTTGCTGGATGGCGAGGCTGACACCATCAAGTGCAACCACCGCCCCCTTCTTGCGACGGGGCTGGAATACTTTGGTCAGTTCATGTGTCTCAACAATATTCATAGCTTGTCGAACAGGCTTGCTGATTCTATTGGCTGTTGATACGACAGCAACCCGTCCTTGTTGCGACAAGTATATAACAATTGATTTCAAATCAAGTTTAAAATGGAGCAGTCGCCACGATGAAACTGAGAAAACAAGAACACCAAAAAGCCATTGCCATCAAACATACTGTGTCTTAACTTTCAATACACCCTGTCCGAATTGTCTGAAGACGTATACGGGTTAACAACAATAGTGACGCATACCATGTGCGAGTCTCAATGGTAAAGGAGGAAACAATGTTTATAATTAGGATAACGGGAGTAGCAGTGGTTTTGGCTCTTCTAGTGTTGCAGTCTGCACAGGCGTTCACTGGTGACACTTTGAAATCGATACCTGCACCATACGACTGCCCCCAGGGACTTGCCTTTGACGGTGAGTACCTGTGGAGTGCCGATCGCAAAAGCGATCTCATATACTGCGTTAACCCTGGTAACGGCTCGGTGATTGATTCGCTTCCAACCCCCGGCTATGTGCCGCGTGGTCTGGCATGGGATGGTCAATGGCTGTGGTGCGTGGACGCCCAGGAGGAATTGATTTACGCTATCGATCCGGCGACGGAGATCGTAGAAAGAACGATCTACTGTCCGGTATCGCGCCCTACCGGCCTGGCGTGGGACGGCGAGTACCTCTGGCTCGCCGCAGACCGTGATGAAGAAATCCATCAGATCAGCAGCGAGGACGGAACCACTATCGCCTCAATCCCCGCTCCTACCGCTCACCCCTGGGGGTTGACATTTGATGGCACCTAACTTTGGGTATCCGACAGGTACAAGGACATGATTTATATGATCACGCCCGATAATGGTGACGTGGTTGTCAGTTTCAATACGCCCGGACCGCACAGTTGCGGTCTGGCCTGGGATGGATCGCACCTTTGGAATGTTGATTACCAAGCCGACCTGATCTACGCGCTGGTGATTGATGACGGTTCGAACTTTGTACGACTGGATGAGAAGAAACAGCAAGTTGAGTTCATTCATCAAGTCAGGAACTTCGGGCCGGACACAATCAAGACTCTCGACGTTTACCTGGCTATCCCAGGAGAGTTGGACAACCAGGAGTTGCTGAAGCCGGTTACCTTTGAACCAGATGCGACGGATGTGCTCACTGACAAGTGGGGGCAGGATGTGGCACACTTCATATTCGAAGACTTAGCACCGGCTGAGTTCGCCACAGTCCGTATGCTTGTCTCGGCAACGATGTATCAAACCCGTTATTTTGTGTTCCCTGACAAGGTGGGTAGCCTGGACGATATCCCCAGAGAAATCAGTGATCTGTATCTTGCGGATGATGCTAAGTTCTCGCTTGAGAGCAAGATTATCCAGGATGGCGTGAAAGAGGCTGTCGGGGGGGACACCAATCCGTACTGGATAGCGCGAAAGATATTCAACTACGTTATCGCTCATATGGAATACGAGTGGGCAGGCGGTTGGAATGTCGCGCCAGCCGTACTGGAGCGTGGCAACGGCTCGTGCTCGGAGTACAGCTTTGTGTATATCGCTATGTGTCGCGCTGCCGGACTTCCGGCGCGCTATGCGGGGTCAATAGTCGTCAGAAGCGATGAGGCTTCGTATGATGACGTCTTCCAGCGCTGGGTTGAAGTATATCTTCCAGGTTTTGGCTGGATACCGGTAGATCCGTCTCGTGGCGACAAGAAATGGCCCGCGGACAGAGCTAACGCGTTTGGATATCTTAGCAACAGCGTCCTGATAACCACCAGTGGTGGTGGTGGCTCGGAGTACCTTGAGTGGGGATATACTGCCAACGAGCGCTGGACTTCCGTAGG
>DAOUUR010000592.1 GCA_030668045.1 bacterium | reverse complement strand
TGTTGAGGACGGCAGCGTTGTCTATTTACGGGATATAGCTACTGTCACGGAACAGTGGGAGGATAACCCGAATAAACGGTACTACAACAACCAAACCGCTATCATCCTGAACCTTGATCAAACCGAGCAGGAAGATATCATTGCCATTGCCGATAGCTCGAAAGTTGCCATACAACGTTTCAACGAATCGCACGACAATGTGAAGGCAGCAGTCTGGGACGATCGTACCGTCCCGCTAAGACAACGTATCGAACTGTTGAGCAAGAACGGAATTATCGGTTTGATGCTGGTTATAATGACACTTGGATTTTTCTTGAAATTGAGGCTGTCATTCTGGGTAGCTATTAGTATTCCTTTTTCATTTGCTGGCATGTTCATAATCGCAGGTTTTTGGGGAATCACTATAAACGTGATTTCACTATTCGGCATGATAATCGTTGTAGGTATCCTTGTAGATGACGCAATCGTGGTGGCGGAGAATATTTTCAGCCATTATGAACGTGGAGCGCCAGCACTCAAAGCGGCGATTGATGGCACAATGGAAGTTATTGCGCCTGTGATGACATCGGTGATGACAACTGTTATAGCATTCGTTCCATATTTTTTTCTAGATGGTATGTTCGGCAAGTTCATCTGGCAGATGGGGTTGGTAGTCATTGCTTCGTTGGTGTTTTCATTGATAGAGACTTTCCTTATTCTGCCATCACACCTTGCACACTCTCGCGGCATGGACGTGAAGCAGAAGATTCCACCTATCCGACGTAAGATCGAAGACATTATCCAGGTACTAACGCATCGGATCTATGCACCCTTTTTGCGAAAAGCGTTAACTTACAAGTGGGTTACTATTATGGTCCCCGTTGCCCTGGGGATGATGACCTATGGCTTGATACGTGGTGGCCTGATAGGCGTAACGATCTTTCCTTTTGTGGACAGTGATACAGTTCCGATAAATATCTCATTGGTGGCTGGTCGACAGGAAATGGATACCGATTCCCTGTTGGCTCGTATTGAAACTGTGTGCAGAGATGTCAACCTTGAGATCAAAAATGAACGCGAAGACTCTGCCGATGTTATTGTCGGTATCATGCGAGAGATAGGATCCAACTCTTTCGGAGAATCGGGCAGTCATGCCGGACGACTCACGCTGCAACTTATGGATGGTGAAAATCGCGATATGCAAAGCTATGATATTGCAAATCGTATTCGTGAAGCGGTTGGACCTCTGTCACAGGTTGAGAATATCACCTATGGAGCAGCTGGACATTTCGGTAAACCGATTTCAGTCAGTCTTCGCGGAAAAGATTACGAACAACTGGATAAGGCGCGTAATCTGTTAGTTGACCGCATGAAACAACTAAGCACGCTTAAAGATATTACCGATTCAGACCAGCAGGGTCCTCGCGAGGTTGACATCACACTAAAACCACAAGCCCATGCGCTCGGCCTGACATTGCAGGATGTGGTCGGACAGGTGCGACAGGGATACTTCGGACAGGAGATTCAACGGATCCAGCGTGGACGAGATGAAATCCGGGTGTGGGCTCGGTATAGTCCCGATGATCGATTGGCTTTGGGACAGATTGATCAGATGCGCATTGTTACCCCGGGCGGCAACGTCTACCCTTTTAGCGAACTTGCTTCCTATACAATCAAGCGCGGAATCACAACGATCAGCCACGTGGACCGCAAACGGGAAATCAAAATCGAAGCCAGCCCGTCGGAGGTAGAAGCGGACCTCCCCCCAATTCTTACTCAGATTGAGGATGAAATA
>DAOUUR010000261.1 GCA_030668045.1 bacterium | reverse complement strand
GGTGAAGCAAAACGCGGCTCGCCGCCCCGCAACCTGCGGGGTTAGTTCAGGCACCTCACGAATAACCCGAGTTACACGATGGTTGCCCGCCAGAGGATGATGTGGCGCTTTGCTTGCCACCAGCGGCACTGAATGTCGATAGAAGTCTCTCGGTTGAGTCGGAACCGCACTTTGGGCAGGCGATGCCTGTTTCCGAAGTTGACACCAACTCCTCGAACTTATGTTCGCACTCTTTGCATCTGAATTCAAATATCGGCATCGTGTATTCCTATCTCATCGATCTTTGTTGATCATGACCGCACCGGCCAGAACCCCTGCTGCTGTCGTTATCCAGGGGTTACACATAATCGCTCACGTTGAACCAAGCGCGCCATAGAGATACGCGACGGCCCAGCCAGCGATCCCGCCACCGAGTACAAATAACAAACCACGTTTGGATAACATACTTCGCATCGCAGTTGTCGCTTCTTTCGTCATTGTCGAGCCTGTTTCGGTCAGCACATTACTTGATTTCAAAACTGGTCGTCACCTTGCCGGGATTTGAAACCGTCTGGCTGACCATACAGTACTTGTTCTCCGATAGCTCGATAGCCTTAGCAACCTTGTCTGGGTCGAGATTGTTCCCTTCTAAAATGAACTTTATCTCAACCGTATGAAATGGTTTTGGGTAATCTTCAGCGTGGCGGCCAATTACTTCGATCTCCAACGATGTTAACTCCTGCCGCATCTTGCCGAGGATGTTAACGATGTCAACGCCAGTACAACTGGCAATACTGAATAGCAGCAATTCGGTTGGTTTGTATCCCGATTCCTCTCCGCCGGCTCGTTTGGGGCCGTCGGTGACGATCTTGTGCCCAAAGGCGCCAGTACCTTCAAATTTTAACCCCCCGCTCCAATTCAACTTTGCAGTCAGCATGTTGTCTTTACCTCATGTCGTTCGATTTCGTTTCATAATTGGGTCCGTTCCAATTGAAAACACGGCCCTGCTAGGCAAAGTTCATTATAAATGAGGTGTATGTAAAGGCAATTATGGTGACGGGTCGTTGGCGACTGGTCTGTGGGCAATTAGGTTGAGCCCCGTAAGCTGGCTCAACTGGCGCCGCGGCTGCGGAGGACGGCGGGGATTGTCTTGGCGATTATCTTGGTGTCTTCCCAGAGCGACCAGTTATCAATGTATTTCAGGTCGAGGCGCATCCATTCTTCGAAATCGATATCATTCCGACCACCTACTTGCCAGGTACAGGTTACACCGGGTCGTACCGATAGTTTGCGGTGCTGCCACGGTTCAAATTTCTCCACCTCTTTCGGCAAGGGGGGGCGTGGTCCCACCAGCGACATTTCGCCTCTCAGGACGTTGACAAATTGGGGTACTTCATCGATTGAATATTTTCGCAAGATTCGTCCCACCCGGGTGACGCGGGGGTCGTTCTTGATCTTGAAGACTGGCCCGGACATTTCGTTTTGGCCTTCCAGCTTCTTTTTCAATTCTTCGGCATCAGTACACATCGTCCGGAATTTTAGAAGTCCAAACGGTTTTCCGTTAAGACCGGAACGCGGTTGCTTGAAGAACACCGGTCCCTTACTATCAAGCTTGATCGCTATCGCTGTCGCCAGAATGATTGGCGAGAATAGCGCCAGCCCGGCCAGAGCGCCGAGCTTGTCCACTATTGTCTTAGCCACATGGGCGAACTGCCCTTCAGGAATCGCGCGATAGACCACCATCGGCGAACCGTTGATGTAACCCGGTCGCACCTTGGCTATCTCTGCTTCATAGACATTTGGTAGCAGGCAAACGGTGACACCCATCTTCTCGGCAACTTCAAAGAGCGTCTGGGCGTGGGCCAAGTCTTCCGGCTCCACGGCTACTAACAAAGCATCGACCTGACATGAGGCGATGATCTGAGGTAACAGGTCGGGATGTCCCAGCAGCGGGATATCCCGGTAACGCCACATACCTGTTTTGTTGTAATCGAGAAAACCGACCAGCAGGGTATCAAGTTCGGGCGAGCGGAGGACCATATCGGCCACCGCTTTGCCCCTGGTGCCAGTGCCGACAACAATGGCCTGCTTTTCACAACCACCATTGTTGGGTGAGGCGGCCATTCGCAACAGTATCCGGCGTGAGAAAGTGGCAAAATAGAGCATGCCAATCTGGGCCAGCATATTAGCTGTGACAAATGCGAGCAAAGCTCCCTGATCAACGGGCCAGGACATCAGAAAACAGGCCGCCACGAAAGCAATCGCAACTCTGATTTCCTCGTTGAACACTTTCTTGAGATGCTTGCGCACGAAATATGTTGTCAGGATCGGACGGGGACCGCGAGTCAGGTAGTAGGCGATTCGGATCAATGCCAGTGTCCCGGCCATTTCGTAGACAAATTTTTCCCGGTACCCGGTGAGGTACATCATTGTGAGCAGGACGATGACAGAAACTAAGATAACACCGGTCTGGCTGGAGAGCCGCAGCAGAACTTTTTTTACCAGCTTGTTCATGATTCCATTTATCCTCATCAGGAGTCGGAGAGAACTTACCCCGTTACTCTTCTGGGACAGGTGCAATCGGGAACTTTCGCCGATTGACTCTGAGCGGAAATCCTTCCCTCTGATATTGGTGCGCCTCCGATAGACCTATGGTGGTCGTCGGTTCGCAGTAATCCTGTAAAGACATCAAATAACCCCTATCTGCCCTGAGATATCGACGTGTGTATCCCATATCTTAACGTCTATTTCACCTGAGTTCTCAGTTTTCGGTTGCGGTCCTCGGTCCGGTTGTTGCTCCCGGCTGCGCGGGTCAGAATATCTCTGACTGCAACCCGTTCGCGGCCAGCGGGAACTCTGGAAGAGTGTTCGACCAGTCGCAATTTTTGGGATCGAAGATCGAGAGTTTTCATACGGTAATACTCAAGCGGCATCCGTCGAAAGGTTTCTACGAGTTGACTATTGGCCCTGAACGAACTAATTCGGTAGCGAATGTAATGTTTCATCTCCGGATAACCGGTGAGATTTTCAATCGGGATCTTATGTCTGGCCAGAAAATTCCCCACCTGTTTGGGTTCCTTTACTCTCATCAACAGGAAGTCGGTAGCTGTTATCCGGCACTGGACGCCAAGCCGGTTTAAGCCAGTAGCCACACGGAGAGCTTCGTCGTTGAGTTCGCGAAACCGTCGCGACAGGGGTTCATCGCCGCTCAGTACCGAGGCTATTTTGCGACGGATTGCCAGCGATGGACCGGATGAACACATCTGCTCTTCGAGGCGCCCGATGATCTCCGGGCATGCCAGAACGTATCCAGTTTCAGACAAGATGTTTTCAATGGTAGGAGCAAACGATCCCAGTACGATTGTCTTCCGATTTGTGTCAACCATTGACGCGGCCGAGATACCGAAATGATCAAGATAATATTCGTCAACAATGACCATGCCTCTTGGTACAGCTTTGGCTATCCTCTCCAGGTCGGTTAGCGAATAATTTTGACCGGTCACTCGATTGGGGTTGCCTGCGAATACGACCGTATCGGGTGAGGAAATCTGGCGCAAGATCAGGGCGCCATTTCCCGAAAAAGGCGATGATCCGATAACCTCCTCAAGCGAGATACCGGCTCGGTCGGCAGCGATTGCCAGCTCGGCGGTGGCGTGACCGGCCACGACCATGCGGGCGGTGTGTCCAGCCAGACGCAGAAGCTCGGTGGTGAGAGTTGTCGAGTCGGAGAATATCAGGAGATGGTTCGGGTCAACGTTTCGGCGTTGAGCCAGAACCGATACCAAATTCTCAACACTCACACTCTCAATTGTATCTATACGCATCATATCGATACCTTTCCGATAGATGGAAAATTCTCAATTTGAGCATGCTTGCCAGAAAGCCAAAGAAGTCCCGGGACTTGATTTCATCCTTTCGACTCTTGCGTGATTTTGATTGTCCGCTCTTGCCACTTCCTGATCGTTTTGAGGCGGTCCGTCCGCGCCTGCTGGCCTTTGAGCCTTCCAACCACATGAATCGATTATCCATAATTTCTCTTTCCTTCTTCCTCTAATTCCTTGCGCTGAAACTATCTATTGCAAGGCTGGTGCCAATTTGTGCAGATTTTGAACAGGAGTTGTAAGACATGAAGTAGTAACGAGTTGCGCCGTCGATTGGTCGTTTGGGGTGACCACGAAAGGGGGCGAATACGACTGAGCCGAGCACCTTTTTCCGGTCACAAATGAAAATAATTCCGCCCCAAAAAAGTAGACCCCCCGAAAGCGACTGCACTCGGAGGGCCTTAGGAAGGAAAGAAAAGGAAATGAGAGATTGATTTAGATTCTGCTGATAATATAGATTGAAGTTAGTACGCCAGTGGTTGCTGTCAGGATACTTGTCACCGACTTCAACCAGTTACTTTCTTT
>DAOUUR010000061.1 GCA_030668045.1 bacterium | reverse complement strand
GGTTTTGAGCCGAAGTTTCTTGTATGCAGTGAATGCAAAGAGGAATTTGTATTTACTTCGGCCGCACAGCAGTACTTTGTAGAGCGTGGTTACACCGAGGAACCAAAACGGTGTAAGAGTTGTCATACGCACTATAAAAAGTCGCAGAGGGATCAGCTAGATATCGGCACGCCGGTAGTATCAGGTTCCGGTTTCTCAGACTGATCTGGGTGAAATATCCGGTCCCACGCGGGATCGGATTCTATGCAGATATACTGGGGGAGTAATCTGTCAATTCCGAATGAATTAGCTTGCCTATCTGACCAGCAACATCCGCTTTGTTGCTCTTTGTGTACCTGCTGACATCTTGTAGAAATAGACACCCGACGCAACTGGTGCGCCGCCGTAGTCGCAGGCTTCCCATATAACACTGTGGCTTCCCGCCGAAAGATACTCGTCCAGAATGGTGGCGACATTTTGTCCAAGGATATTTATTATCTCCAGCTTGACCTGAGCATCAAATTGATTGGAGAAGCGGATTGTCGTAACAGGGTTAAATGGATTTGGGTAATTTTGTCCCAGTTCGATACTTTGTGGAATCTGTACAAGTTGTCCGGCAGCGATCGCGCTTTCATCTACGATCAAATCAGCTGCGGCCTCGTTGGTCGAAACGGAGATGTTCTCGATAGCTACCCCGGTGGACTGTCCACCGTAGCTCAGACTTGAAGGGCTGCCGGATACGTTGAAATTTGTTGCGCCGCTTGATCCGGGGAAGGGATCACCACCATCACCGTGGTTGTAGTTCTTTTCCATGTCGAAATAACCATCGGCTTGCTCCAGGGCCACTTTGTAGTGACTGGATTGTCCACCTTCGGGCCACCACTCTGAGCAGTTATTGCTTTTGCTCTCGTCGATATGCCATACCAGCAAACCTTCGCCAGGAAGATACGAATCGTATAAAGTCTTCTTGCGGTACTCCACCAGGAAATACTCATCCCCTCCACCGACTGCCGAGGGGACCTTAAAGACCTGTCCTGAGGTTGCCACATCAGACATGATCTGACCGTAAGTGCTCTGCGTTACAGTCTGGACGGTAGCCACGCCCAGTGCGGCTCGACTCCACGCACACGGATGAGCCGGGGAGCCGCCCTGTCCACGCGGGCCGTTCCAACTTCCGTACGACATCAACCCCCACTTGCCAATTCCTTTTGACGAGTAGTCGGTATCGTAGAGATCGGGCAAACCAAAGACATGGCCGAGTTCGTGCGCATAAACGCCGATTGTCATATCGCCCGGCGTTGACCAGTATTCTGGTTGAACGGTGTAGGTACTGATGTAGACGCCATCTTTTTTCCTTGGTGTGATGGCGTACTTGTGTGACCAGATATCATCACTGGAGCCACCTGTGTATTCGGCGCCGACACCACTGTGAATTACCATGAGGTTATCAACAAAACTGTCGCCATCATTGTCGTACTGGGAAAAATCAACAGAGGCGTCGATCAGATCAACGACATCCTCAACAAGTTTCTGGGTGTTGCGTGGATAGTCGCCCGTACCATTCTGGCCGTCCACGTAGTAGCTGTATGTCTGAGGTGCCGTTATCCAGCCGATAGATGAAGGTTTGTCCGTAGCGGTCAGGTCAATCTGGCCGAACGATATCTCGTGGTAGTAGTCTCGTACGGTCGTTCCTTCCTCGCCGAAAATCAATGTGTCGAAGAAAGTGGCATTTACCGAACGAGGATAATCGGTGAAGTCCACCACGACCGCAAGCATGTTGACAGTGCTGCCCGCGACGGGTGACAGCGATAGTGGTTGGTCGTCGAATTTATTGACACAGGGGTTGTAGGGAGCGTTAAAGCCCCGATCCCTGAGTTCATCCAGATGCGATAGATAGTACGGCGCGGTCGCTTTGCCGGCAGCGATTTGCTTCACCTGTTCGGGGTGGGGCGGCGCTGCCACAGCGCCGCCCACGCCTGCCATCAGCAGGAGGTAACACAGGAGAAGATTTTTCCAGCTTTCGTATGTTGTGACCGCATTTCGCATGATGGCTCGATCCGCCTTAGAAGTTCAAACCGGTTGAGATGGCCAGGTCGGCACCCTTGGACGAGTAACCCGAGAACGAGGAACCGATAACGGCGGCGAAATCCAGATAGAAGGCAGATATCTCGAAGCCTGATCCGAATGAGAACGCCGAATTACGATTGCCACCGGTAGACAAACCGGCGCGGAACGGCATGAAGCTGATAGGCGACCACTCGATTCCCAGAGCCATGCGTGGTTTGGTGGAGGCGCCGGCGGCTTCTTTGCGGAATCCCTGGATGTAGTCGATTGCCCAGATGAAATTGCCGGAGGTCTTAGCAAACCCCAACGTCATTTCTGAGGGGAGAGTCGTCTTAAATGATGGGATATCCTCAGTGTATTCTGTGGAATTGATGATCTCATCGTCATCGGAGTTATCAACCGTCATGCTGTCGAATTGGAAAATGTAGCCGTGCTCTTCGGTGTCCTTATCCCACGTTATCGAGCTGACGATGTTTCTGATACTCAGTCCGATAGTATGATGATTGCCAATTCTCAATGCCGCACCGAGATCAAGCGCGTACCCTTTTCCGCCGGTGGCTGTCTGGGCAATAACCTCTCCCTGTCCGGCAAATCCCAAATCGTGAGTAGTAGCCAGTCCCTCCATCTCAATTACACGTTCGATCCCTAGACCTTTGATGTACCGAGCCGTGGCACCAACCGACAGCCGCTTGGAACCCAACTGGGCAACTTGCGTACCGTAGGAAAATCCTACCGAGGCGTAGCCAAAAGCATCGGAGTACGATCCCTGTATAGAGAGAGTGTCTACCACGGTGTTGCCATTGAGGATAAGATCAACGATGTCCTTGTTGAGATTAATGGCTGCCGAAGCCGTACCGGTTGTCGTCAACGCCCAGGGACCGGTGGAGAAACCAAGAGCCGTTGCTTCGGCATCAATACCCAGCTTCAACCCTTCGCTTGGAATCTTCCCCAGAATGTCCTGCTTATCCTTCGAGGTGAGATAAGCACCGGTATAGGTGTTGTAGTCATTCAGCGTGAAAGAGTTGTTGGAGATACTGGTGCCAACTCCGGCCAGCTCGATACCGGTGGTACGATATTCCATGAAACCGAGATTGGCCGGATTGTACTTGGCCGCATCGTACCCACTAGCCAGCCCGATGTAGGCGCCACCCATAGCGACGCTTCGCGCCGTAGAGAGACCACCGGCAGCGAGAGCCGTGGTTGTTGCTGCCAGGATAATCAGGATCGAGAGAACCGCGACCGGTCGCAATGCCCTGATACGCTTATGATATTGGTTTGACCGTCTCATAATCGACCCCCGTTAAAACTCGCCGTCGAAGCGATAGTCCACTTCGATGCGGGCCATGATGGTTATGAAGTCTGATTGGCTTAGTCTGACAGCCTGACCGCTGGAACCGAGCAGAGTTATTTTCTGCCCGATAAACAGTGTGTCATTTTCGAGCACGCGAGTGTCAAGACTATCGAGGCTGATCGAGACAAAACCGGTTGATATCGTATCCGAGGCGACACCATATTGATCTACCGGAGCAACCGGAATGAAGATCGAGTCTTCGGCAGTCTTTGGCAGCTTGAGTTGATAGTTGGTGAAGAGGGTGGCCGAATCCGGTCCGAGGTAGAACTCAACACAGGCACCAATTGGCAACTGACTTATGACGTTGTAGCTGAAGATTGCTTCGTTGAGGTGATCGGTGATGATATCGACATCTTCTTGATTGATACTCTCACGCTGGATATCAGTATCAATCTCTGATTGGGGAATGACCATGAAGATCGGCGCGGTTACGTCAATATGAGCTGATATGAAGTCAGAAGCTTCAAGTGTACCCTGATAGACACCATCACCAAATGTGACCGACCCGGAGACAGTTATCTGCGAAGGAATTGGAGCAAGGAAGTTGGCCGAATCGGTAACGGTCAGGATTGTCGTCGAACTGGAGCTACCAGCGGCGGTAATCGCTCCGTTGAGAGTGATGAAGTTTCCATGGTCTCCGGTAAGCTGCACGTCGATAACGCCGGGAAGATCGACCGTATTCTCAATTGTCAATGTCAAAACAGCTACCTGCAACTCAACATCATCAAACCCGGTGGGAACTTCGATCTCTTGCTGGATGCCATCGAAGGCAGCGCCAACGCCATCAAAGACGCCGGTGACCGAGCCAAATTCCAGGTTAGTGATACCGGCTGTTACCGCTATAGAGTCGTTCTGAGTTACCAGTACTTTTGTTGTTCCCGATCCCGGCAGGTCAGCCGAAGCTGTGATGTCAAGTATCTGGGGAACTGTCCGGTCGCTGGGGACGATCTTGTAGCCGGTAAGATCAATGGCAATATTCTGAACTGCATCTGCCGTGGCGGTTCGAGTTACCGTCAACGGCGTTCCGGCCAGTTCAAAGTCCGGGATGACGATGATCAGGTCAGCGTCGAGGTTGGTGGCGTTGTTGATTTGTAGATTCAAGTTGCCACCAGCCAGTATTGCCGTATCGATCCTGTCAGTCTCACCCAGCTCCACCTGTGATGCAAACTCCTTTGTGAACGGGAGCACTTCGGTTACAGCTTCGACGACCTGAATCTGGGTGGGGAAGGCCAACTCCGACTCAATATAGCGTGTCGAAGCAGAGGTGACCAATCCTCCCGGCGTGTGGCAGAGCGACTCAAGCCTGAGGCTCGACGTCATCTCGTTGCCGGCCAGATCAAGCAGCACCGTATCGGTGGTTAAGGCGGGCAGACCGCCCTCCAGCGTGTCGGTGGCCAGTATGCCGAGGTTGACATCGACCAGCGAGACAATGACGGTATCAAGGTCAACGCCGAGGTTGTTCTCTATGTAGATTTCTGCCGTACCGTTGGTAATTGTGGCCGTCGAAAAAGTTGATGCAATCGACAACACATTAACAACCGCGAATCCTCCTGCAGGCACGGCAGCCTGATCTCCGGGCAGTGAGGTTGCCAGTCCGACAATTCCAGCGAGGGGGACGACGGCGACATCTCCGTCAGGTGGGTCAATCGTAACAACGCCGAGCGTCTCCGACAGAGAATAACTGATGTCGGACGACGACATCTCTTCGGAGTCCAACGTGACCGTATCCAGGTCCTCTGAGAAGCTGAAGGTGATGCTTCCCGTCGAATCCATTACAATGCCGTCCTGATCAATTCTGTCGATCAGGTCATCCATTGAGTAAGTTCGGTTTATCAGCGGGACAGTTAGTTGCGTGTCCCAGACCGGCGACTCAGGTTTCTTGACCGTGCACTGAGCCAGGGTGAGAAAAATCACTGCGACAACTAGTCCAAACAGCAATTTGCTCGAACTTCTGAAAAAGAAAGAATCGAGGAATGGTTCAGAATCCTTATTCTTCTTTCTGGCTGATCTCCTGGTCATCACTACTCCCGTGTTTTTGCGTTAAAACTCTATCCTGAAACGATTCTACGCAAAGGTGATGCCGAGCCCGACGAGAGGTGGTAAGCTGCTGTGGGGAAAAGAGATACATGTGTTGGTGTGGGGGTGCCCCCATACTGGTACGGTTATGCTACAGGCTACTGAATATGGGATCATTCCCATAGTTGCACTGAAGGGATCAATAGACTATATTGTAATGGCCAAAGGGACGGCTCAATTATGAACAAATACCAACGAATGCTTTTCATTCTGAATCTTCTGCGGACCCGCCGCAATATGAATGCTCAGGCCCTTGCCGAAGAGTGTCAGGTCACGCCGAGGTCAATCTATCGAGATATCATTGCGCTCTCCGAGGCGAATATCCCTATCTATTATGACAATGGCTACAAGCTGGCCTCTGATGCTTTCATGCCGCCTCTCAATTTCACCTACGATGAATACCAGTTGCTCAAATCTGCGCTGGAATCTACTCCTCTCGGAGACACCGACAAATATCGGAGAGTGGTTGAAGAACTGATGGTGAAGCTTGAGGCGGGTCTCTCTGAATCTGTGCGAAGACGCAGCCGCTTTACGCCTGATGGACCTCAGGTGAAAGTCGCAACCTCTTTTGACTATTCCAAAGCGGCCGGTCATGTTGCTATGACCGAGGCTGCGATGGCTCGGTCGCAGTGCTTGCAGATCAGATATGAATCAATCGAGTCCGGTATCTCTGACCGCGTGATCGAGCCGTACTTTATCATGTTTCGCGGCCACGCTTTCTACCTGGTGGCTCTTTGCCGAACTCGTGAAGCGTTCCGGACTTTTCGGTTGGATCGAATACTGGAAATGCAGACAACATCGGAGCCGTTTGATCGGGACACCAGCGTTACCGCTGAGACGTACTTTGCCGGGAGCTGGTCGGTTTACAGCGGTGATCCGGTCAAAATCGTCATAGAGTTCTCCCGATCAGCCGCCAAAGTTGTAATGTCTGCCAAGTATCATTCTGACGAACAGGTTGAGGAGATCGGCGACGGGTGCGTGCGCTATACGGTCACCACCAGGGGAATTGAAGAGATCCAACGATGGATTCTTGGGTTTGGCGGCGATGCGGTCGTTGTCGAGCCGGAAGAGCTACGCCGCAATCTCGCCGAAATTGGGAAACATTTGGGCAATTGTTACAATCAAGACAGTCGCTGAGTAGCTAAGGCGTCCGGCTGGACGAACAAAGTAGGCTTTTGCGCAAAAATGAGGTTGACGCCTGATTGGTAATGCCGCAGTTTTCCTGTATGGGAAAATTGAGTATCAGAGACATATCGACAGCCGGTGTCATTGCCGCCGTGTATGTGGTGGTAAGCTATCTGCTGGCACCGATATCGTTTGGCGTCTATCAGGTTCGTATTGCTGAAGTTCTGACGGTACTGCCCTTTATTTCCCGGGCAGCCATACCGGGACTTTTCGTAGGTTGTTTTCTGGCCAATATCCTCGGGGGCAACGGCTGGGTTGATATTGTCTTTGGATCATTACTAACCCTGATCGCCGCTCTCCTGACGCGATGGATCGCCCGTTTTGCTGATGATAAAACCGACCGTATCGCGGCGGTACTACCTTTGATGCTTCTCGCTCTGGTGCCACCCGTTTTGATCAATGCTTTTGGAGTAGCGGCCTACCTTGCACCGATCATCGGAACCAACTACTGGTTTACCGTGCAGATGATCGGACTTGGACAAGTGGTCGCCGTTTATGTTCTTGGATTACCACTGTTAATCTTCATGCGGAGGCGAAGCCTCTTTTAAGTAAGACCTAACGCGCTGGCAAGTGTCGCAGCGCTCCTGCTACTTTGCTAAATTCTCAATCTGGGTGTAGATCGCTCGTGCCGTTTCATTCTCGGGGTAAGTCCGTAACACATCTACGACGATTGCACGTGATTGATCGAGACGGCCCGCATCAAGGTAGGCCAGGGCCAGCCTCAGCATCACTGCCGGGTTGTTCGGAAACTGGCGGGCACCATCTTCCATGACGGCAATAGCCGAAGCAGTGTCGGAGCGGTCAAAGTAATTGTTGGCCAAATTCGTGTAGCGATCAGGGACATTCGGTTCGAGGCTGAGAGCACGGGTGAGGTGAGCGGTGGCTTCGGCCAGTTTGCCCTGTCGGCTGGTCACCGTACCAAGGTTGGCAAATGCTGAGCCGTAGTTTGGATCAAGATCGGCACTTTTCTTAAACTCCGCGTACGCTCGGGAGAGACGATTTTCTTCGAGAAAAGCCAGACCCATATTTGCATGACTGGTGGCGTCGGAATGTTTTGGGTCAAGCCCAAGCATGTCGTGATTCGTTTCAACCAGAAGAAGAGCGAAAATAAACAAGGCCAGGATCAGGTTCTTTTTTTGACGTGACCTAAACAGCTCGAAAAGGTGTATCGCACCGAACACAGCCAGCAGTATCAAGAGCGGCATCACTGGTTGTCGGAATCGAGCGCATACGAAAAACAGCAGCAGTGACATTACATACGAACCGATCACCAGATAGACCAACAGATAGTCACGCCACTTTCGAATCGAAAAAGCAACGCCGAGCAAAGCCAACGGTGCGATCAAACCATAGGGAAACATCAGTCCACCGGTGAACATCAGTCGAGCCAGCAGGGGAGAATAATTTCGATTGAAATAAAGATCCTGATTATTGCCGATCTCGAAACCGTTGAAGAAGAGTCGGAGCTTTCGGAACATCAGGGCAACAAAGCCTGCCCGGTCCTGATTGATCTCCTCGAAAGCGCGATCATACCAGAAGTCGGAAACTTCAGAACGCTTGAGCTTGTGTTGTTCCGCTTGTTCGGCGATAGCTATCGCTTCCTCGTAGCCGCCCTCCCAGGTCATATCGATGCCGGGAACAGTGGCCGACCAACCCGATGCCGCCCTATTGTTACCGAGGAAAAAGTTGAACCCGCCCTGCCACGCGATAAAGACCGGATCATCGGCGACCACATAGTTTCGGATCGTGACCGGCAGGATGATTAGAAATGCGAAGAGTCCCATCACGCCGTATCGAATCAACGCCTTCTTCCATCCGATCTGCGGCTTGATAACCAACCATATCCAGAGAATCAACACCGGTCCCAGCAGAAGGATGTTCGGTCGCGCCAGTCCGGCCAACCCTATTAGAATGCCGGCGAGAACAAAGTTAAACAGGCATGGCCTGGTCTGGCAGCGGTAGAGTTGGAAGAGAAGTAGCATCGTCAGCAGCACCATCAACGATGTTATCAGCAGCGACGCATCATAGTATATCAGAGTGGGGTAGAGGGCGGCGACACCTCCGGCCCAGCAGGCAACTCTTGGAGTGAACAATCTTAAGCCAAAGAAATAGACCAGCAGCGGGACGAACATCCCGAAAAGAATTTGAACAAAGCGCGGCACGTACATCGATTCACCACTGATCTTATGCAGGAATGCGAAGACGTATGGATACAACGGCGCTCGATAGAACGGTTCGGCGGGGAGACCTTCGTCGGAGTTGATTTGCTCGGCCAGCTTGACATGATACTTTTCATCCATGACCGGGTAATTGAACGTTGGCATTTCCTGAATCTGATTCAGGTATGCGAGTCTAGCCGAGAAGGCGACCACAAGTATCAATAGCGGCACGAGCCAGGTACGGTGCTTCTTTATGAATTCTGTTATGGGCGTCGGAATCATAGGGCTAATATATAGGATCGGTCGTTTCGGCCAAGACAAAAGTGTGTGGGCCACATAGTGGCTTTTTCCGCTTCGCGGTTCCGTGGGCGGCATTGGCCGTCACCTTGAGCGCCTTTACCAGTCACCCTGAGCGTAGTCGAAGGGTGAAAAAAGAGATACGCCTGCCTGCATGCTTCGACTACGCTCAGCATGACTTAGGAAGGAGGTCAGTCCGCGGCAGGTGTCC